>NZ_JBFEGN010000031.1:0-39995 GCF_047228825.1 Siminovitchia jepli | reverse complement strand
AATTATCCCATATTTATCAAAATTTGGGGGGGTAAAATAAGTGAATTATCTCGAAGAATTTTTACTCCTCAAAGCTGCAGGTTCGCCGCTGCCATCTTTTATTAACTGTTATCCACGATCGTGAACATTTTATATTGAATGTTTGGCGTATATGCCGAAGAATCCTCATACGCCCAATATCTCATTCTGGTGTTGTACGTATGGGCATTCACCAGCGGCATGCCATTCGCATCTTTTCCGGTAACAATTGTATTGTGGTCGAATCTGCCATCACCCTGGAAGTCATAGCAAATGACATCACCGAGCTGGAGCTCCAAGGGATCGTCGACTTCTTTTGCCCTCAGTCCTGTTTTGGAATGTTGCAGGTAAGCTTTTAAAGCGTTGGCAACAGACCAGCTAAAACTCCAGTTTCTGTTCCGATACCACCAGCCGTTGCTCCTGTTGGGGTAGCCCCTCATCGGTGCCCCGCCAGCGTGAAGGCATTGTGATACATAATTTGTGCAATCCACTTCAAATTTGATATATGCCGGGTTGTAGTCGTTCCACCATCTTTCCGCGTAGCGAACAGCCTCTAAACGGTCATAATCATATCGGATCGGTTCATTTTCCTCTCTTTTCCAGCCTTCATCCATTTTTAACGGCTCCGCTTCGAATTCAACCGGCACTTCATCATCTTCAATTATGTGATTTTTATAAAATGCTGCTTTTCTTTTTTCCACCTCCTCTTCCATATAAAAGAAACTCCCCTGTTTAATCACATATTTAAAATGAAAATGATAAAGCAACTGGTCAATCTCTTTTTCCGTTCTTTTCTCCAATACTTGGCCGACCGCATCCACCTTTACGATTTCACACTTGCGGTTCGCCAAAGATTGTAATTTCCGGTTGACTTTATCGTCCCTTGATTTTTTCCTGCCCGCATACTCCTCTACTCTTTCTTCCAATTTGTTTTCTAAACAATCCCTCACCCTCACTTCATCCCTCCTCACTTATATATATGGGAGGAATAACTTTTTTTTCATCTATATAAAATGAACTTTTGAATGCAACGTGAAAATCTGACAAAAAGCCATTGCGTCTAGTCATTGGTCTTCCATCTTTTTTTGTGACTATTAGTATTCCATACCCGAAAAGATCGGTAATGGGATTCCGTTCCTTTGGCTGTTTTCGCCGAAATAAAGCCTGCGCGGGCAATGGGAGCTCGTTCCTTTGACCGTTTTCGCCGAAATAATGCCTGCGCGGGCAATGGCATTGGCCTGCCGGGCCAATTCATAATGAATACCGATCGTCTAAAATGATTGCATGTTAAACTCTTGCATTCATTATATATAACATAAAAAGAAGATGCGTTTTCGCATCTTCTTTTATCCTATATTTGAATTATTTGTCGTTATCTTCCCGTTGTTTTGCGCGTTCATTTCCGCCTTTTTCACCAATTTCTTCATAAAATTCCCTGTCATGGTTTTCGGAAGTTGCTTCTCCGCCTTTGCGGCCAATTTTTTCGTAGAAATCCCTGTCGTGATTTTCAGAGGTTGCTTCTCCGCCTTTACGGCCAATTTCTTCATAGAAGTCTTTTCCGTGAGATTCAGCCGTCGCTTCTCCGCCTTTTTTCCCGGCTTCCTCTACTGTCATTTTGTCGCGTTTGTTGTTGTTCTTGTCTGCCATTGAGAATTCCTCCTTAAAAGTTTTCTCTTACAGTTCTCTATGTTCCCGCTCATATGAGATTAAAACATTTTATTTCAAAAAATGATATTGTACTTGATTTGAAAACGGGTTTCAACAAAAAATTCAAAAGGGCTGAATGATGAACCATTTGAGGTGGGAGTCTTACTGCCAGTTAGAGCGTGATAACAAATCTAGCCCTTTATTGATTTCCTTCTGTACTTTCTCATCTTCTTCGTGATTTTGCGCCGACAGAAGTGCATTTCTTGCTTTCTCTCCGCCAATTTTTCCGAGCGACCACGCTGCCGTTCCCCTTATTTCGGGACGGGCATCTTCTTTTAATACCGTAATTAAATCATCTACAGCCTGCTCTTCCCTGAAATGAGCCAAGGCAATAATGGCATTTCGCTGAATGGGCTTTTTGCCCCGCCAGGAGCCGGCCATTTTACCGAATTTTCCCTTAAACTCCCGATTGGATATTTGGAGAAGGGACTGAAGCAGCGGCTTGGCTGTTTCGGGATCCGGTTCCATTTCGGGATGGAGATGATGGTCTTTTCCCTTATTTTTCGGGCAAACAGACTGGCATGTATCACACCCATACAAACGGTTCCCGATTTTTCCCCTGAATTCATCCGGCAAAAAGCCTTTCGTCTGCGTAAGAAAGGCAATACAGCGCTGTGCGTTAAGCTGCCCGGGCTCCACGAGTGCTCCCGTTGGGCAGGCATCAAGGCATTTCGTACATTCCCCGCATTGATCATGCAGCGGCTCATCCGGTTCAAAGGGTAAATTCGTAATCATTTCACCCAAATAAACGTAAGAACCAAATTCCGGCGTAATTATCGAGCAATTTTTCCCGCTCCACCCGATTCCCGCCCTTTCGGCCACTGCCCTGTCCACAAGCTCTCCGGTATCGACCATCAGCTTGAGTCTCGCATCACTAACCCGGGCTTCCATATATGCCGCCAACTGTTCCAGCTTTTGGCGGACCAAAACATGGTAATCAGTTCCCCATGAAGCCCGGCAAAAAATGCCTCTTCTGGCCCCCCGTTTTCCGCGTGGTGTTTCCTTCATTTTCGACGGATAGGCAAGCGCAATCGCAATAATCGAGCGCGGTTCCTCAAAAATAAGCTCGGGGTGCGTCCGCTCATCAATATTTTTATGTTCAAACCCGGACTGATAGCCGAGGGCTTCCTGTCTGATCAGCAAGTTTTTCATCTCAATAAAAGGGTCGGAACCGGCAAAACCGATTTTGTCAATTCCGATCTGCTTGCTGTACTCGATGATATCCTGCTTCAGCTGCCCATAATCCACCTGCTTTTCCTCCTTCCTGTTTTTGATTTTTATATAAAGCATACGCACAATCTGCTGATGCACAATGGCTTTTCTATTTATGATAAACTATTTTCAAGATCAATTGGAGGTGTAATCGTTGGAAGTTGCGTTGGACGAAACATTGCTGGCAGAGGTTCCAAACGCCAAATTTGGCATTATTCATTACGAGAATATAACAATCGGGCATTCTCCGCAAATGCTGAAGGGAAGGCTCCAGTTATTCCAGGAATCGCTTTTTTTTGAGCTGGAGAACAAAAACATCAGCGAAATACCCGAAATCAAAGAATGGCGTTCCGTTTTTAAAAGGCTCGGAAAAGATCCGAACCGCTACAGGCATTCGGCCGAGGCATTATACAGGCGCGTCAAAAAACAGAAATACATGCCATCGATCAACTCGGCCACTGATATAAATAACTTTTTTTCGCTCAAATACCGGATTCCACTAGGCATTTATGATAAAGACTTAATCAAAGGAAATGTGATGATCCGCAAAGGAAGAATAGAGGAAAGCTATCTAGGGTTAAATGGACGGGAGAACAGCGTGGAAAACCTACCGGTAGCGGCTGATGATGCAGGCCCTTTTGGCAGCCCTTTTGTGGATTCAATGCGTACCGCCGTCACCCCGGCTGCGAAAAACGCAGTGCAGATCGTTTATCTGCCTTTATCGATCGAAAAAGAGGAAGCTGAAAAATTGGTTGAATCATTGGCTTCCATGTTTACCCATATAAACGGCGGGAATTCCCGCTTTTCGATCCTCTCCAATTAAATCAAAAAACGCAGTGCTTCGTCCTTGATTGGAACGGAACACTGCGTTAGTAAAAAGATATGTATGGAGCATGATGGGATTTTACCCACAACAGCCAGAAGCTGCCCTCGCATACATTGTTGCATGCATTGATTATTATACAAAATGCGACAACGCACGGCAATGGTTGTCACAGAATGTTCAATTTTTCACAAAATCAGTCCCACGCATAAAGCGGCTGGATGCAGCCGCTTTTTCCTCGTTATACCAGCATATGATACGGATTTTCAAGATAGTCCTTGATCGTTTGCAGAAACCGGCTTGCCGGTACCCCGTCAATGGCCCTGTGGTCAAAGGTTAAGCTAAGCGGCAGCATACTTTGCCGTTTCACTTCTTCCCCAACGAAAACCGGCGTATCAGCAATCGACCCCGCCCCAAGGATCCCGACTTCGGGAGGATTTAGGATCGGCGTGAAAAATTCCACTCCTTCCGCTCCGAGGCTTGTGATTGTAAAAGTAGAGCCTTTCATCTGATCCGCCTCCAACGTTCCTTCTCTTGCTTTTTTCCCCAACACTTTGATCTCGTTGGATAGCTGTGAAACGGAGTACCTCTCGGCGTGTTTTATAACGGGAACAACGAGTCCATTTTCAAGGGCAACTGCCATTCCCAGATGGACCGAATGATAACTGGTGATTTGATCCCCCTCGTATGTACTATTCATCATCTTATGGTCCGCCAATGCCAGTACAGCTGCCCGCGCAATGAAATCAGTAATTGTCAATTTGACCTTTGCACGGCTGTTTGAATCAGGTTGGCCGTTTACTTTTTGCCTGAGTAAAAGCAATTCTGTGACATTTGCCCGCATATGGATGGTCAGCTGCGCACTTTGCTGGAGGCTTGAAAACATTCTTGATGCAATGACTTTTCTCATGCCGGAAACTTGTTTTGTTGATATTTCATCTTGCACCTGCTCTTCCCTTTTATGCACCTGCGGTTCTTCAACAGCTGCTTTTTTCTTTTCGATGGCTTTTTCCACATCTTCCCTTGTCACTCTTCCTTGCGGTCCGGTTCCAGTAATGTCATTGATATCAATGCCTTCTTGTTGGGCGAGTTTCCTTGCTGCGGGTGATATTCTGCTTTTCCGCTGCAGCCCCATCGGCTTTCGGGCCGGAGCTTCTGACGTTTGAATGGCAGCAGCTGTTTCTTTATGCTGTTCAGATTTTCCCTCTTCACCATTCCCTGTTTCGATTTTCTCCCCGGGCTGGCCGATATATCCGATCGCTTTTCCGACCGAAACGGTGTCATCGACATCTGCAGCGATTTTAAGCAATATCCCATTGTCCGGCGCTTCAATATCTTTTTCGATTTTGTCAGATGAAATAACGGCAACCGACTCCCCTTTTTCGACCTGTTCTCCCTGTTTTTTCAGCCACTCGACGACCGTTCCTTCTTGCATGCCCATCCCTAGTTTCGGCATAATAATTTCTACAGCCATGAAAACCCGTCTCCCTTCTGAAAAAAGCGTGCCAAATCACTGACACGCTGAACATGTTTTGGCAAAATGGCGTTTATATCGTCACAATCGTTTCATCACCGATCATTTCCGCAACCACTTGAAGAACTTTTTCCGGCGACGGCAAATAGAGATCCTCCAATGCCGGTGAAAAAGGAACCGGACTGTGCGGTGCCGTAATCATTTTGATCGGTGCATCCAAATAGTCAAACCCTTTATCGGCGACCAATGCCGAAATATCGGTTGCCGCACTGCAGCGCGGGGTTGCTTCATCAATAATAATAAGACGATTTGTTTTGGCAACAGAGGTTAAAATCGTTTCCTCATCGAGCGGCGACAAACTTCGGGGATCCACCACTTCCGCATCCAATCCGCTTTCCGCCAATTTGTCAGCTGCTTTTAGCGCCGTGTGGACTTGTTTGCCGATGGCGACAATCGTCAAATCTTCCCCTGCTCGTTTAATATCCGCTTTTCCAATCGGGATCGTGTAATATTGTTCATCCACTCCCCCTTTCATATTGTAAAGCGTCTTATCTTCAAAAAAGATAACGGGGTCATCATCGAATATGGATGAAAGGAGCAACCCTTTTGCATCAGCTGGAGTAGATGGGACGACAACCTTCAATCCCGGAATATGTGTAAAAAGGGCGTACAGGCTTTGTGAATGCTGGGCAGCTGCCCTGAAGCCCGCTCCATGCATCGTCCGGATCGTAAGCGGCACCTTCGCCTTTCCTCCGAACATATATCTGAGCTTTGCAGCCTGGTTCATGACTTCATCAAGGCAGCTTCCGATAAAATCGTTAAACATCAATTCCGCTATGGGACGCAGTCCTGTTGCCGCGGCAGTAACAGAGGCACCAATATAACCGGCTTCGGCTATGGGCGTGTCCAATACCCGGTCTCTGCCAAACTCTGTTACGAGTCCTTTTGTAACACCCATGACGCCTCCCCATGCATCTTCATCCTGCAAATGGTCCACCTCGGCTCCGCCCGCAACGTCTTCCCCCATTAAAACGACTGTCTCATCCCGTCTCATCGCCATTTTCATCGCTTCATTCAAAGCATCTGCATATGAAATATTCCTCGTCATTTTTTCCACCCCCATCAATTGTCGTAAGACACATAAACATCCTTGATCAAGTCGTCCGCAGAAGGAAAAGGGCTTTCTTCGGCAAATTTAACTGCGTCCTCAATTGATTTCTCGACCTGTATTTCAATATTGTCGAGCTCCCCGCCTGTTAACAATTCGTTTTCCGTTGCATAGTGGCGGAACCGTACAATGGCATCAAGCTCATTCAAATGCTGCTTCCGTTCCTCCTGCTTCTTATACGTTTGGGCATCCCCTTCAAAGTGTCCATAATTGCGGTAAGTAACGCATTCAATCAATGTCGGCCCTTCCCCGTTTCTTGCCCTTTCCACCGCTTTTTCTGCCGCTTTGTAAACGGCCATCACGTCTTTTCCGTCAACTGTTTCTCCGGGGATGTTGTAAGCCTTCGCCCTGTCGGCAATATTCGTACAGCTGGAAGCATAATGGAAAGGAGTAGCTTCAGCGTACCCGTTGTTTTCGGCAACAAATATAACCGGCAAATTCCAAATGGCCGCAAGATTAATTCCTTCGTGAAACGTTCCGTGATTGTTTGCCCCGTCACCAAAGAAACAGACAGCCACAGCATCCGTTTTCTTTGTTTTGGCCGTTAATGCCGCACCGACAGCCAAAGGGAATCCACCGCCTACAATTCCATTTGCACCAAGCATTCCTTTTTCAACATCGGCGATATGCATCGAGCCGCCTTTACCCTTGCAAAGCCCTGTGGCCTTGCCATAAATCTCCGCCATCATTCCCTTTAAGTCGCACTCTTTCGCTATGCAATGGCCATGCCCCCTGTGCGTACTCGTAATGCTGTCATGTTCGTTTAAATGGGCGCAAACCCCGACGGCCACTGCTTCTTGCCCGGCGTATAAATGCACAAAACCCGGGAGAACACCCGTCTGAAAAATTTCATGGACTTTGTCTTCAAATTGCCGGATCTCATACATTTTTTCATACATCCACCTGGCCTTTTGCTTCGTCAAACCAGCAGATAACGACACAGTCATGCTTGTTCCTCCTATCTTTTTTAAAAAGTCGGGAAAATTCCAAATCACTTTACTAATATTGCAAATAATATGCCAACTTGTAAAAATAGCCGATTCATGGGTTTCATATAAAAAAAATGATGGTTCATAGCAAAATCCAGCCTTCAGGCTGGGAATAAGCGATACACTTTATCATATTGTCTCACTTTTTCCCACTTAAAGATCGAATTTTTTCAGCTTTCTGTAAAATGTGCTTCGCGGCATGTTGATCATTTCAGCGGCTCTCATGACATTTCCATCTGTTGCCAATAGCGCATCTGCCATTTTGGATTTTTCTATTTGTTCTCTGTACGTAAGTTTTTCAATGGTTCGATTGTCCAACTGTTGTGATGTCTTCGCGGGGTTTAACATCGATGTGATCAGTTCGAGGGTCGGTTGACTGGCTCCGCTTTCCACATGAAGCCGTTCTAAAAAGTGAAGCAATTGCCTGATGTTTCCGGGCCACGGGAAGCTTTGCAAATATTCCGCCGCATCTTTAGAAAAATGAACGTTCCAGTTATTTTTGATGCAATAATCCTTTATCAAGTATGGAATATCTTTTGCGCGTTTTTTCAATGGAGGCACTTCAATCGGATAAACAAAAATGCGATAGTACAAGTCTTCCCTTAATCGTCCCTTCTCTACCAAATCATCCAAGTCGCGGTGCGAGGCAGTGATGATCCGTATATCAACAGGAACAGGTTTGAGTCCGCCTAAAGGAACAACTTCCCTTTCTTCGAGGACCCTGAGCAAAGCCACCTGCATCTCTTGGGAGATCTCGCCGATTTCGTCCAAAAAAAGTGTTCCCCCATTTGCCTGTTCAAATTTTCCTTTATGCCCGTTCCGCTTTGCCCCTGTGAATGCACCTTGCACATATCCAAAGAGCTCGCTTGCCAGCAAATCTTTTGGAATGGCGCCGCAATTGACGGCAATAAACGGGCCGTTTTTACGGGAACTGTTTAAATGAATGGCACGGGCCAGTATTTCTTTCCCGGTTCCCGTTTCTCCCGAAAGATGCACCGTTACGTCGGACCTGCTTGCTTTTTCCGCTTGGAGCAATGTATTTCGGAATGCTTCACTTGTTCCTTTGACACCTTCATATATAAATTTCGGGCGCATACACGGCGTTTGTTTCCGAACATTTTTTAAATAAATCTTATATCCTATCATGTCTTCTTTTTGTTGAAAAGAATATAGGGGCTGCTCGCCCAAAAATGAGAATCCTTCTGCTTTCACATCAGATATTGTCAATTGATGCCACTGTGGGAGCAGTTTTCGCATCCGCTCCGTTAACCAAACGATTTTCCCCTGATCATTGCATATGATCATCCATTCATCAGCGGATTGCACAAGTGATGCATGCTGCAGCAATTGCAATTCCCTGGATCGGGCATCCGCAACAAGGCGCTGCTCAATGGCGTAAGCAGCCGCTATGACGGACGGCAGGAGTTGCTCGTTGATTCCGAAGCCAACCGGGTAAGAGATATTCAATATCCCCGCCAGTTGGGCGTTTTCGTTCCAAATGGGGGAAGAAGAACACCCCCATGAATGGGAGGCAACAGCATAATGCTCGGGACCAATTATATGAATCGGCTCTTTGATCCTCAGGGCCGTGCCAATTGCATTCGTTCCCACCTCCTCCTCTGTCCATCTCACACCCTCAATAAAATTGATGGACTTCGCCTTATTCATAGCCATTTCGTGGCCATCCATGAAAAGGACATACCCTTCTGGGTCGACCAGTAAAAACAAGGACTTTGTGTGTTCAAAAAAAGGAAGCAAGCTTTTCAGAATTGGCAGGGCCGCATGGAGCAACTTTCTGTTTTCATTTTTACGTTGTTGAAAATTTTCTTTCGTCAAGATTGTCTCACCTTTGCCATCATAAGGATTTACTCCTTCCTGGCGGCAAAGAAACCAAGATTCCGAGATTCTTTTCTTAATCCGGCTTTCGTCCAATGAACCTTCTTTTACGAAGCGATTCCAGACAGAACGTTTTAACGAATCTTGTACTTCCACCAACTCCACCTCGCGTTTCCTATTTTTCTTGCTATTAACCATTTCGCCGAATTTGGAAAAATCCCTTTTTTATTCTGAATAGAGGGAATATTTTTTGCCGTCAACGCCAGTATGCCGCTAAATAGCACTTATACCGATTGTTCATTGCTGCCTTGACAGCCGGTTTGTGTCAGGGTTAAACTTCTCTGATTCTGTTAACTTGATGGTTTCAGGTATGGGAGATCAAAATGAACATTTCCATGACTCAAGTTGCCGAAGCCATGCTTACATGGTCGCAGGAAACAGCCTCATTTCTGCCATGTCGCTTGGTATTGTAGTAGGTCCGGCATCGGAGGCTTTCTGGCGGAATTCGATGAAATAAGGCTTGTGAATAGACTTGGCAAGCATTTGAAATAGAGAAAGGCTGCTTTTCCTATTTTCATAGGAGAAGCAGCCCATTTTGCAGGAAAAAATGAGCAAATAGAGAAAAACAATCCATCCCTTCAAAAAGTATAAAAAATATATCATGTGCCAATCTATCAGCAATAGACAGCTCATCCAGATGCAAGCAAGCGACGACAAGAACGCCGCCGAAATGATCGGCGGACTGACTTGTCTCTAGTGCGAGCAATAAACGTGGACACCACCGCCTGAGTCTGCAGACGGACTGCCTCCAGTACGGACAATCCCCTTCCATTGTTTTTAAAAAATATCAACCCATATTTTGATGGCTGTCGCCAATATCAACACGGCCAAAATGACTTGCAATACTTTTGTGTTTACCTTCTTGCCTGCAATGGCTCCAAGCGGTGAAGCAATCAAGCTTGCAACAATCATGATAAGCGCCGGAAAATAATCCACTTGCCCCGTTGTCACTTTTCCTATAGTTGCTCCGATTGAAGAAATGAAAGTAATGGCCAAAGATGAAGCAATGGT
Organism: Siminovitchia jepli; assembly: GCF_047228825.1. Classification (NCBI taxonomy): domain Bacteria; kingdom Bacillati; phylum Bacillota; class Bacilli; order Caryophanales; family Bacillaceae; genus Siminovitchia; species Siminovitchia jepli. The sequence continues at coordinate 29,697 of NZ_JBFEGN010000031.1, read as the reverse complement.
CATGCGAGTGGGAATTTTTAACATAACAAGCATGATAGGCACCAATAAGAATGCACCCGCGGCCCCTACAATTCCGGCTCCCAAGCCGACAATGAATGCAAGCAATGCTGCCAGCCACTTATTGAATATCACCTGATCAAAAGGAGTGTCGTCGATTCCTTTTTTCGGTATAAACATCATGACTGCGGCAACCAATGCCAATATGCCATATATTAAGTTAATGCCCCCTTCAGACATCAATTTTGAACCATAGCCGCCGATAAAGCTCCCGATTAAAATGCTGATTCCCATATATCCAATCAACGCCTTATTTAAGTAGCCGCCTTTTCGATACGCCCATACACCGCCAATTGTTGCGAAAAATACCTGAACGGCGCTGATTCCGGAAACTTCATGGGCGGTGAAAGCCGTCAATCCAAATAGGGGTGGAATATATAGGAGCATCGGATATTTAATGATAGAACCGCCAATTCCCAGCATTCCCGAAATATAGGATCCGGTAAAGCCAATTAAAAAAACGACAATGATAAATGTAAAATCCATTGTTCAACCCCCTTGAGAAAAGGGAACCAATGCGGTTCCCTTCATTTGTCAGGCTTTCTTAATCCAAAATTTGAAAATACCATTTTCTTCTTCTTGTTTCAATAGTTCATGTCCGCTTGATTTTGACCATGCAGACAAGTCACTTTTGGACCCTTTATCCGTTGTATGGATTTCCAATATTTCTCCAGACTCCAATTCATTCATCGCTTTTTTAGCTCTAACAATCGGCATTGGGCAAGCCAATCCTTTTGCATCTAAAAACTTTGTTGTTTCCATCTGTCATTCCTCCTGATAGATTATCTAACCGCACAGCGGTTTGGACCAATTTCCATTTCACGTTGTTTGTCAAGGTCGGGATTTATTTTTCCCATATTTGTTTCACGGATTTCCTGATAAGCATTTGGCTGGGGAGGCAGGTTTTCCGTTACCAGTTTTCTGAACTCTTCTTCACTTTCCACATTCAAACCGTGATTTTCTGCAAAAAGGGTGCCCAACTTTTCGGAAACACTCCCATCTTCATTCAATTCATCCATGATCATAAAGTGGGCAGGCAAAACAATCAGCTTTTCAGATAAGCTTCTATATCGCGAATACAATGTTTCCCGAAGGTCGCCCACCCAGTCTTGAGCCAATCCGGCAAGGTCGGGTCTTCCGATTGAGTCTACAAATAGGATATCGCCTGACAATAAATATTGCCCGTCTACGATAAAAGACGTAGATCCAATCGTATGGCCGGGAGAATAAAGGGCATGGATATCTATCGCGGCATTGCCTACAGTAATCACGTTGCCATCTTCCAAAGGCTGATAATCAAACGTCACCTCTGCAGCATCCTTGGGCGGAAGCCAGTACAAAGCTTTTGTCTGCTCTGAGATTTGTCTGCCTCCAGAAATATGATCGGCATGGAGATGAGTGTCCAGCACATGAGTAATTTTCGCATCTTTGCTTTGCGCAAATTCAATGAACACATCTACCATGCGGGTTGCATCGATAACGGCTGCTTCACCGTTAGAAATAACCATATATGACAAGCAGCCCTTTCCAATCCGGACAAATTGATAAATTTGTCCGCCGCTTTTCAAATCTCCGATTTTTACAGGCTCCAAATGTTCACTCCACGCTTTCATGCCACCTTGGAGGTATGATACATCCACCCCCTGCTCTGACAACATTTCAGCTACCATAACTGATGACCCTTCTTTTGCACAAACAACCAATATTTCTTTTTCTTTAGGGATGTTATCCAGAATTTCCTCCACGCCATCAAGCAGTTCAAAATAAGGAATGTTTAGATGGGCAATATTTTTCCCTTCAATTTTCCAATCGTCAAAATCATTGTTATTGCGGACATCCAAGATAAACAAATCCTCATTATTCAAGATTTTGTTTGTCACTTCCCCAGGTGTCATTGCTGTTACTGTCATTTTTACCCCTCCCGGTATGATTTCCGTCAAAAAAATTATATTCGCAATACTGCCATAATGCTATATGGATCAAACCCGATAATCCACTCGCCATTTATTTCGGTTTGCGGCACACCCATTTGTCCTGTCGTACTGATTAATTTCTGCATTTTTGCAGGATTTTTTTCCACATTCACTTCATTAAAAGCTATTCCTTTTTCTGACAAAAAATTTTTTAGCATGTCGCAATACGGACATCTTGTCGTTGTATATATAGTGACAGACATTATTGTTGACCTCCTTCAGTTTCTCCGGTCCATTTACTCATACCCGGTATGACATTAAAGACATTGTGAAATCCTTTATCTTTCAACTTTTTCGCTGCCAAATCGCTGCGGTTGCCTGTACGGCATATGACGAAAATGTCCTGATCTTTCCTTAGTTCATCCGCTCTTCCATCCAGTTCTCCCATTGGAATGGAAACAGCTCCGGGGATATGGCCGGAAGCATATTCCACAGCTTCCCTTACATCGAGTACAACAACAGGCTCATTGGCTTTCATTCTTTCTTTCAGCTCATCGTTACTGGCTATATGGGGGTACTTTTTCCCATCTGCTTCGTCATGAGAATGCTTTTTGAGAAAATGCCTTAATACACCGTTCTCTTCTAAAGTACCCAAGTATTGATGGCCTGTGCTCTCAGCCCAAGCTTTCATATCAGCTTGCGATCCTTTATCAGTCGCCTGGACCTCAAGTACCTTTCCCGGCTCCAATTGGTTGATCGCTTTTTTTGTTTTAACGATTGGCATTGGACATGCCAATCCCTTTGCATCCAGGATGACATCTGCACTTATTTTATCCACGCTTATACCTCCATTTGCTTTATTCTGCTTTCTAGCTGCTAAATCGTTGAAAAAGATCAATAACGAAAATATGGTTTATTGTATATTCCTGTTATTTCAGCATTAAATAAACAGATTGACATGGCCTATTTCGGCATCCGCAAGATAAGCGGCAACTCCGGCATATTCAATTCCATCCAAGAGTTCCTCTTGCTGCAGACCCAGTAAATCCATTGTCATCGTACAAGCAACTAACTTAATATCTTGCTCTTTAGCCATTTCAATTAACTCCGGAAGTGGAACGGCATTATGCTTTTTAATAATATTTTTGATCATTTTGGGACCAAGCCCGGCAAAGTTCATTTTGGAAAGCCCCATCTGGTCGGCACCTCTTGGCATCATCTTTCCAAACATTTTTTCCATAAAACCTTTCTTCACTGGAATGCTTTCTTCTTTTCTCAATGCATTCAAACCCCAAAAGGTATGAAAAATGGTTACCTCATGATCATATGCCGCCGCACCGTTGGCAATGATATAAGCTGCCATCGCTTTATCATAATCGCCACTAAACAAAACGATCGTCGTTTTCTTCTTCTCCATCATTGTTCTCCCCCAATTCTTATACCCTATTGGGTATTTATGATTGTAAAAAATAACCTATACACCTATGGGTATTATAATGATAAATAAAAATGATGTCAACTGTCTTTTTTAACGGCTGCGCACCAACAAATCGACTGCTTCTTTGACCAATGCCTCCGTATCCGCATCACCGTTTGCTTTTGCCAATTGAACACATTCAACCAAATTGGAACTGACGATAAGGCCTATGCTCCGGTCAATCGCAGATCTGGCTGCAGATAATTGGGTGATGACATCTTTGCAGTCTTTGTTTTCTTCCATCATCTTTAAAATCCCTCTTAACTGCCCTTCGATCCGTTTTACCCTGTTTTTTATCTGCGCATCATATTTCAACATACTCACCCCTTCCAAAAATCATTTTTCGATTGTAAGACTTAATAGTGATTATATGCCTATAAGGGTATATTGTCAAACTTGATATGCTTAGTGCAGAAATCTCGGAAATAAACTAAATCATCCATGTCAAACGCTATAGCGACAAGGGTTTTCAAAGTTAATCAATATGTGGGTATTTTCCCATTTTTTCTGGAAATTAAAGTCGCTTGCCAGGAATTTTTCTCCAAAAAATGGAAATGAGATCCAAGATAGATTTCCGACAGTATTCAAAAAACTTTACTTCATTAGAGTGGTAAAGTAAAATATGTATGTTACCTTGATTGGAGGTCCTTTTATGATCGGCATTATAGATTACGGAGCCGGTAATTTGCATAGTGTTGAAAAAGCAGTAAAAAAGCTCGGTTTTCCAACAAAAGTGATGGCTGCGCCCCGGGATTTTACAGGGATTGATAAAATGATTTTCCCTGGTGTCGGCAGTGCGGGGAAAGCGATGGAATACATTAGAAGGCATGGATTGGATCACAAAATAAAAGAAGCGATAAAAGCAGGAATTCCCTTTCTGGGCATTTGTTTGGGTATGCAGCTTTTAATGGAATATAGCAAAGAAAATGACACGGATTGTTTATCCATCTTTGATGGAGCCGTCTGCCCCTTTCAAAACAATCGAGTAAAGGTGCCCCATATGGGCTGGAATGAAGTTCATCAAAAAATAAAACACCCCATTTTCAGAAATATTCCGGATGCATTCGATTTTTATTTTGTCCATTCCTTTTACGTTCAGCCAAATCACGAGACGGATACGATTGGGATCACGGAATATGGCGAAGATTTTTGTTCAGTAATCGCAAAGGATAATGTCATTGGTGTACAATTTCATCCCGAAAAAAGTGCAGAAGCTGGTCTTGCGATATTGGAAAACTTTTGCGCCAACTTCTAAGGAGGCAGCCTGTTTATGCTAAAAAAACGAATCATTCCAGCAATCGATGTTGCAAATAACCGGGCCGTGAAGTACGTACAATTTCGGAACCCTGCTGATATTGGGGATCCGGCAGAGCTGGGCCAGAAATATGCTGAACAAGGAGCCGATGAAATCCTGTATTTGGACACGACGGCTTCTTTACACAGTCAGGATGTTAACTATGATTGGATTCGCCGTGTGGCCGAGAAATTATATGTTCCGTTTTCTGTAGTAGGCGGGATTCGGACCATCGCCGATTTCAAGCGGGTATTACGTGCTGGTGCGGATAAAGTCGGTGTGAATACAGCAGCTGTCAAGAAACCTGAATTATTAACTGAAGCAGCTCATATTTTTGGTAAGCAATGCGTCGTTTTGGCACTCGATGCCAAGCCGATTCAAAATGGCGACGGGAACATCATTCGCTGGGAAGTTTATACACATTCAGCGCATGAAAGCAGTGGAATGGACGCGATTGAATGGGCCTGTCGTGCGGAAGAATTAGGCGCCGGAGAAATCGTTTGTACAAGTATTGATCGGGACGGAATGAAAAATGGTTATGATATTGCGCTATTGCGTTCATTAACAGGGGCCGTGAACATTCCGGTCATTGCTTCCGGGGGCGCAGGAAATTTGGCACATATTCATGAAGCATTTAAAGATGGACATGCAGAAGCCGCTTTGGTTGCTTCCTTATTGCATTACGAAGAGTTAACGGTTATGGATATCAAGAAATACTTATTACAACATGGCATACCTGTACGTAATACCCACGGATAATGAATGCCGGATTTTCAGCAAACACCAGTCTGCTTTACTCGAGCGATAACAGTTGTTATCGCTCAAATTATTGATTGCCGCCCTACTTTTATCCGTTCCCGTTCATACTCTCTTGATGCCGCTTTTTCTCGCCCGTTCACGCCCGATTTTATTACCCCTTCTCTATCATGCATTTACAAAAGAAAATTCCTTCTCCTCTTCCTTCACAGGATATTTTCCTGTCATACAAGCCGTACATATTCCTTGATGAATGGTTTTATCCTTTACAATCGCTTTTTCCATTCCTTCTTCCGACAGATAGGCAATGCTATCTGCACCAATGATTTCGCAAATTTCATTTTCCGAATAATTCGCTGCAATTAATTCTTTTGTGGTGGACATATCAATGCCGTAATAACAAGGGTTTTTAATCGCCGGGGAAGCAATGCGCACATGCACTTCCTTCGCTCCTGCGTCTTTTAGCATTTTTACAATTCGTATGGATGTTGTACCGCGAACAATGGAATCATCGACCATAATAACGCGCTTTCCTTCGATCATGCTCCGGACGGGAGATAATTTCATCTTCACACCCAGTTCCCGCAAATCTTGAGAAGGTTGGATGAACGTTCTTCCTACATAGCGGTTTTTGACAATCCCTATTTCATAAGGCAATCCAATTTCTTCCGCGTACCCATTAGCTGCTGAAAAACTGGAGTCAGGAACACCGATCACCATGTCGGCATCTGCTGGTGCTTCCTTCGCTAATTCCCTGCCCATTCTTTTCCTTGATGCATGCACATTCACATGGTTGATTTCGCTATCGGGACGGGCCAAATATACATATTCCATTGCGCACATTTTCCGATGGCCACGGATGGCAAATCTTCTTGATTTCAGACCTGTGTCATCAATTGTCATGAGCTCACCAGGTAAAATTTCACGCTCAAAGGTTGCCCCAATTTGGTCAAATGCACAAGTTTCCGAGGCTACTACATAAGCATCTCCCACTCGTCCAATTGATAGTGGACGAATCCCTGCCGGGTCAAGGGCTGCATACATTTTATCCTCTGTAAGAATGATAAAGGCATAGGCCCCAACAAGTTGATGTAGTGCATCAGCAATGGATTCTTCATTTATTATACGGCCATTTCGTTTCATAAGATGGGCTAGCACTTCCGTGTCTGAAGAAGATTGAAAAATACTTCCTTGAGCTTCCAGTTGCCCACGAAGTTTATAGGCGTTCATAATATTACCGTTATGAGCTAAAGCAATACTTCCAGACTGGGAACTGAAAAGGAGCGGTTGGACATTTTCAATGACTTTACTGCCTTGAGTCGAATAACGAACATGCCCAACTGCTGCTTTTCCGCTCATTTCATCAAGCCTGGCATTTTTAAAAACATCATTCACCAAGCCCAGCCCTTTATATCCCTTTAATTCCAAACCATTACTTACAACAATCCCTGCCCCTTCCTGCCCGCGATGTTGTATGGAATGCAATCCGTAGTACGTTAATTCTGCTGCTTTATCATGTCCCCAAATTCCAAATACACCGCATTCTTCATTTATGCCTTTGATTTCAGCAAGCATGAAATAGCACCCTTCCATAGTTTTTCCAATTCCTTCACGTTTTCTCTTACTACTGATTGATGATTTACATGGATATCTAACTCATCTTCCGCTGTCACAACACCGATTTGTTTGGCATCTTCTACGATTTCCTCAAAACGTTTTTTATCGGAAGCTTTTACAGATACTAGAAAACGAGATTGTGTTTCACTAAATAATTCAACGGTTGCATTTCCGGATACATTTACTTTTGCTCCAAAACCTTTATCCGTAAAAGTACATTCAGCAAGAGCTACTGCTAACCCGCCTTCTGAAAGGTCATGTGCCGATGCCACGAGACCATTTTGGATGGCAGTTAATAATTGACGCTGTCTTTTTGCTTCTACTTCTAAATCGATTGCAGGTGCTTTTCCTTCGTATTTTCCGTTCGTTAATAGATTTTGAAGTTCACTTCCGGCAAATTCTGCTTCCGCTTCTCCAATACAATAAATCAGATCATCTGCTGACTGGAAGAAACTTGGTGTAATATGTTCCAGGGATTCATGTAAACCAACCATTCCAACAACCGTTGTTGGGAAAATCGCTTTTCCATCGGATTGGTTATATAATGAGACATTTCCGCTGATCACTGGTATTTCCAGTGCTTTACATGCCTCACTCATCCCTTCCACACTTTGTTCCATTTGCCAGAAGATTTCTGGATTATTTGGGTTTCCGAAGTTTAATCCGTCCGTAAGTCCAAGCGGTTTGGCACCTGAACAGATAATGTTGCGCGCAGCTTCTGCTACGGCAATTTTTCCACCTGTTTTCGGATCCAAATACATATATCTTGAATTACAGTCTGTCGTAATTGCCAGTGATTTATCTTTCCCTTTTATGCGAACAACCGCTGCATCTGAACCTGGTGCAAATACCGTATTCGTTTGGACCTGGTAATCGTATTGGTTATAAACCCACTCTTTACTAGAAATCGTTGGTTGCTGCAGTAATTGCTTTAAAGTTTCCGGATGGTTTGAAACTTCTGGTACCGTATTTTCGATGTTTTGGAAATCCTTGAAATAAGCTGGTTCCTTCGATGGAAGATAATAGACAGGTGCATCATCTGTCAGTGAATCCACCGGAATATTGGCCACAATTTCCCCGCGATGTTTAATACGAAATTTCTTCTCTTCGATTACTTTGCCAATTGCTACAGCATGTAAGCCATATTTTTCAAATACATCCATCATTTCTTGTTCGCGCCCCTTTTTAACGACAAGGAGCATTCTTTCTTGAGATTCCGATAGCATCATTTCATATGCCGTCATATGTTGTTCACGTTGTGGTACGAGGTCCAAGTTGAGTTCGATTCCTGTACCTGCTTTGCTTGCCATTTCACTCGCAGAAGAAGTAAGCCCTGCAGCGCCCATATCCTGGATACCGACAAGTGCATCTGATTTTATCACTTCCAAACAAGCCTCAATTAATAACTTCTCCATAAATGGATCGCCAACTTGAACAGCGGGTCTGTCTTTCGCTGCATCTCCGCCTAAATCATCAGATGCGAATGTTGCACCATGTATTCCGTCACGGCCTGTTGGAGATCCAGCGTAGATGACTGTATTGCCGATCCCTTTTGCTTGCCCTTTTTGAATATCCTCATGACGAATGAAACCAACACTCATCACATTTACTAAAGGGTTTCCTTCATAGCTTTCATCAAATTGAACCTCTCCGCCAACTGTTGGAACACCGACACAGTTCCCGTAACCCGCAATGCCGGCTACCACTTCAGAGAATAAATACTTTGTACGCTCCGTATTCAAATTACCGAAGCGAAGGGAGTTCATTGATGCGATTGGACGAGCACCCATAGAGAAAATGTCACGAATAATCCCACCAACACCAGTTGCTGCACCTAAATAGGGTTCAACAGCAGATGGATGGTTATGACTTTCTACTTTAAAAACAACTGCTTGATTGTCGCCAATGTCGATGATTCCCGCACCTTCTCCTGGACCTTGAAGAACCATTGGAGCTTTTGTCGGGAACTTTTTCAATAACGGTTTTGAAGATTTATAACTGCAATGTTCGGACCACATCACTGAAAAAATGCCCGTTTCCGTATAATTGGGGCGACGTTTTAAAAGATCTTTCACCATGGCATATTCTTGATCACTTAATCCCATTTCACGGTAAACTTTATCACGTTCAATTTGTTCCGGGCTGATCTCATGCTGTAACAAAGGACTTCCTCCAATTCTGTATAACGGACTTGAATAAGCGAACGCCATCATCACTGCCTAATAACGCTTCTACAGCACGTTCCGGGTGTGGCATCATTCCAAGTACATTTCCTTTATTATTCATAATTCCTGCAATATCTTCCAAAGAACCATTGGGGTTATTTTTGTAAGTGAAAACAATTTGATTATTTGCCTTAAGTTCTTCTAAAGTCTCTTGATCACAGAAGTAATTTCCTTCCCCGTGAGCGATTGGAAAACGAACGACTTCCCCTTTTTCATACAGGCTCGTAAACATTGTTTCATTATTTTCAACGACTAACTCTTCTTGGCGGCACATAAAGGAAACATTTTGATTGCGCATGAGCGCACCTGGAAGAAGGCCTGATTCTGTTAGTACTTGGAATCCATTACAAACGCCTAATACAGGTTTTCCTTTTGCTGCATGTTCTACCATTTGATTCATCATGTCAGATGTTGCAGCTATTGCACCAGATCGCAAATAATCTCCATAGGAAAATCCACCTGGAAGCAGAATGCCATCATAGTTTTCTAAATTACTGCATTGATACCAAACCAAATCTGCTTCTTCTCCCAATATTTCTTTTACAGCATGATGCATGTCACGATCACAATTGGAACCCGGAAAAACCACTACAGCAAATTTCACGACTGAACTGCCTCCTCCACCGTAAAGCGATAATCTTCAATAACAGGGTTTGCCAGCAAGCGATCACACATTTCTTTTACTCTTTCTTCTACATCAGGACCATCTGCTACTTGTAATTCCATGTACTTTCCAATACGGACGTCATTTACTTCTTTATAGCCCAATGAATGTAAAGAAGTTTGAATGGCTTTCCCTTGCGGGTCTAGTACACCTAGCTTCAATGTGATATAAACCGTTGCCTTTTTCATATGATTCGCTCCAGTCGTTTTAAAATATCTTCATATACTTTTAGTAAATCGCCAGTACCCTGACGAAATACATCTTTATCCAATTTATCTTGAGTCGTTTTGTCCCAAAGCCTGCAAGTGTCTGGGGAAATTTCATCGGAAAGTACAATCTGTGCCTCCGCATTTCTGCCAAACTCCAGTTTGAAATCTACTAAAATAACCTCCACTTTTGAAAAAAGCTCCCTTAATAGGTCATTCATCTTAAGTGCCTTATTTTTCATTTCCTGTAATTCTGCAGGTGTGACATTTGTTAAAAACAATGCATGTTCATCATTGATGAACGGATCTCCCAATTCATCATTCTTGTAATAGAATTCAACAATTGGCGGATCAAATGCTGTTGCATCCTCAATTCCTAATCGCTTCGCAATATTTCCTGCCGCCATATTTCGTACGACGACTTCTAGCGGAATCATTTCAGTTCGATAAACGAGTTGTTCCGTTTCGTTTAATCGTTTGATAAAATGCGTTTCTGCTCCTTTTGCGCGAAGATAGGTAAAGATGCGGGAAGATATTTCATTATTCAATCTTCCCTTGCCGACGAATGTCGCCTTTTTCTCTCCATTCATTGCGGTTGCATCATCTTTATAGGAGAGAACTAATTTTCCTGGTTCTCCACATGCTTGATAGACTTTCTTCGCTTTTCCCTCATACAAGAGTCCTGTTTTCAAGATTAAATTCCCCCTTCCGTTCATCCAATTCCGTCGAAAATTCTTTAGATGGCATGTCCCATCAATGAGGCAAAAAGTCTATTCTTCTCCCTCATGCTTGAGGCAAGATGAATGGCCCTTTTTACACAACAAAGAAAATCATGGTTCACGACACTAGTTTCGCCCATGATTTTTATAGCTTTTCAACGATTTGACTGAAAGTTCTTTTGTCCGTTGCATGGTTAAAATAGCTTGGAAAGTATCCAATGATGTGAATAAAGGAATATTGTAGCGTAATGCCAGTTCCCTCATATAACTTCCCATTTTTCCCTTATCCCGACCTTTGGTTGGTATGATCACTGCAGCAGTAATGTTCCCCATTTTAAACACTTCATTTAATGTTTGCACCTCTTTTTTGACCTTAACAGCAGTGATTCCATGTTGATTAAAAAAGTCGGCTGTCCCTTCCGTTGCGATGATTTTTACATTCGTTTTTTTCAATCGCTTTTGAATTTGTAACATTTTTTTCTTATCACGATTCGCGATGGAACAAAAAATATAATCAACGTGCTTCTGGCTTTGCTTGCGAATAGCTTGATTTTCTAGCACTTTATACAGTGCTTCCTTGTATGTTTCTCCAAGTCCAAGTATTTCTCCAGTTGATTTCATTTCCGGTCCCAAGATTGGATCTACATCCTTTAATTTATGAAAAGAAAAGACAGGAGCTTTAACAGCTGTAAAATTGGGTTCCGTTGCTAAACCTGCTTGATCCAACAACTGTCCCAATTGGGTGGACACACCTAATTCAACGATCGGGATTCCAGTCACTTTGCTTAAAATTGGAATCGTTCTTGATGCACGCGGATTTACTTCCAGACAATAGATTTGATTTTGATGGATGACAAATTGGATGTTTACTAATCCGATAATCCCAGCTTCGACACAAATTTTTTTTGTATACTCAACCAATTTTCTCTTCTCTGTGCCACTTAATGTTTTGGGCGGATATATACTAATGCTGTCTCCAGAATGAACGCCGGCTTCTTCAATATGTTCAAAAATTCCTGCGACATAAACGTTTTGGCCATCACTTACGCCATCCATTTCGCATTCCAAACCTGAAACATATTGATCCACTAATAGTGGCCATGTCCGAGTATCTGTATATTGAAGGGTTTGTAAATAATGATCCAATTCTTCCTCATGAAAAATGACTTCCATCGATTGCCCAGCTATCACATACGACGGCCGCACAATGACTGGATACCCTAATTGTTTGGCAGCAGATTTGAGCATCTCGGTGTTAAATGCTACAGTCCCTTTTATATGGGGGATATCCAATTGGTCTAGCAGTTGATAAAATTGCTCTCTATTCTCAAATTGGTCGATCGTTTCAACTGATGTACCCAACACCTCGACACCTTCATTTTTCAGTTCTTCTCCAAGGTTAATCGCTGTCTGGCCGCCGAATTGAACAAACACGCCTTCAGGATTTTCCATTTCAATGATATGAAGAAGATCCTCTAACGTTAAAGGTTCGAAATACAACTTATCAGCTGCTGAATAATCGGTGCTTACCGTTTCCGGATTGTTATTGACGACAATCGTTTCATACCCCTGTTTTTTTAATGCACGAACGGCATGAACACAGCAATAATCGAACTCGATTCCCTGGCCGATCCGAATAGGGCCTGATCCGATGACTAATGCTTTCTTACGGCTGGAAACCTCCGCCTCGTTGCTCCCTTGCCATGTCGAATAATAATAAGGTGTCTCCGCTTCAAATTCTCCTGCACAAGTATCTACCTGTTTATAAGAGGGAATCAAGCCGAGAGCCTTTCTTTTGTCCCGGATTTGCTTTTCTGTGCATCCGAGCAAAGAAGCAATATGTGTATCACCCATATTCATCTTTTTGGATTTTTTCAGCATATCAATCGGCAAACGGTGGACAGTGTAAGACGATAGCGTTTGTTCAAAATCAACCATTTTATTTATTTTTCTTAAAAACCAATCATCTATTTTCGTCATTTCTTGTATTTTTTCTCGTTCAATACCTCTCCTAAATGCCTCCGCAATCGCAAAAAGTTGCAAGTCTGCCGGGTCAAAGAGGTAATGTTCCAGTTCAGACAATGATAAATGCTTGAGCATTGGATGAAATAAACCGTACACTTTATACTCCAATGATCTTAATCCTTTGTTTAATACAGCTTCAAACGTCCGTTCAATCGCCATTGTTTCCCCTGTTGCCTTCATTTGTGTCCCCAGGTGCCGGTCTGCATCAGGAAACTTGTCAAAGGGGAAACGGGGAAGCTTCACAACGATATAATCCAAAGCAGGTTCAAATGAAGCAAATGTGTTGCCGGTGACAGGGTTGATAATTTCATCCAAATGATACCCAACGGCGCACAACGTGGCGATCCGAGCAATCGGATAACCGGTTGCTTTAGACGCAAGTGCAGATGAGCGGCTGACCCTTGGATTCACTTCAATAATGTAGTACTGATTGGAATCCGGATCTACAGCAAATTGGATATTACATCCACCGATGACACCCAGTGCACGAATGACCTTTAATGAGGAATTCCGAAGAATTTGGTATTGTTCATCTGTTAACGTTTGCGATGGCGCCACTACGATTGAATCACCTGTGTGCACACCGACCGGATCCATGTTCTCCATATTGCATACGATGATACAAGTATCGTTTGCATCTCTGATGACTTCATATTCTATTTCTTTCCAGCCTTTAATGCTTCGCTCTATGAGCACTTCATGTATGGGACTCAAGGATAGGCCGTTTTTCAAGATTTCAACCAGTTCAGCTTTATTTTCAGCGAATCCCCCTCCGCTTCCGCCCAATGTGTAAGCAGGACGGATAATGACTGGAAAGCCAGCCTTCTCTATAAATGCCAGCCCTTCTTCGACACTATGCACGATTGCCGATTCGGGAATGGGCTCATCTATCGCAATCATCAAGTCTCTGAATCTTTCTCTGCTTTCTCCATTTTTTATCGCCTCGACAGGAGTTCCCAACAGTTTTACATGATATTTTTCCAGTATCTTTTTTTCATGGAGTTGAACAGTGATATTTAAGCCGGTTTGGCCGCCAAGCGTCCCAATGATGCCATCCGGCTGTTCGATTTGAATTATTTTTTCAACCGTCTCGACCATGATCGGTTCAATATAAACATGGTCAGCGATATGCTCATCTGTCATAATGGTGGCGGGATTGTTATTTAATAAAACAATTTCAATCCCCTCATCTTTAAGGGCAAGACATGCTTGTGTGCCTGCATAATCAAATTCGGCTGCTTGGCCGATTACGACCGGTCCTGAGCCGATTACAAGGACTTTTTTTATGTTGTTATTGTAAGGCATATGATATAACTCCCGAATATTGATTTAACAAATGCATAAATTGATCAAAGATGTACTCCGTATCCTGGGGGCCTGGATGTGCTTCAGGGTGAAATTGAACGGTCATAATGGGTCTATTTCTATGGCGCAAACCTTCAATCGTTCCATCATTGACATTTTTAAAGGAGATGGCAAACGCTGCTTCATCAACTGTCGAATCCTCTACGACATATCCATGGTTCTGAGCGGTCATAAAGACTTTTTCCGTTTCAAGATCTTTCACCGGATGATTTCCCCCGCGATGGCCAAAAAGAAGTTTTTTCGTTTTTGCTCCATAAGCCAAAGCAATTAATTGGTGTCCCAGGCATATCCCAAGCGTTGGATAGGATTCTGTTATGTTTCTGATTTTTAGCAACTGATCACTAGCTGTTACAGGGTCCCCAGGTCCATTACTAATTATTACACCATCTGGTTTTAAGGCATGTATTTCTTCCAATGGATAGTGATACGGAACAATTGTCACCTTGCATTTTGCATGCAGCAAGTAATGTAAGATAGATTTTTTGTAACCGAAGTCCAACAATATGATGTGCGGACCATCATTTGCGTGAGTAAAAATCTTTTTAGCCGTTACTTGATGAAATAAATTTTCGGTTTCCCAATCAGGTATATGAGCCGTTTTATCATGGGATATTACACCTTTAACAGTTCCTTTTTTTCGAATCGTTTTTACAAGTTTCCTTGTGTCAACCTCCGTAAGACACGGCAGATTATATTTTTCCAGCATATTTATGAACGAGCCGGTCGCTGTGAAATGATTGGGCTCAGCGCATAGTTCGCCAGTCACCATTCCTTTGACATGCGGTTTCGGACTTTCATTATATTCCTTATTTATACCGTAATTTCCGATCAACGGATAAGAAAAGACAACAATTTGGCCTGCATAAGAAGGATCGGTGATGATTTCCTGATATCCTGTCATGCTTGTATTAAACACAACTTCGCCGCAAATATCTGGCACATTGCCTATTAATTTCCCTTCAAACCTTTCGCCTGTTTCCAGAATTAAAAAACCTTGTTTCACCACAATCCCCCTCCAGCTCCATGACAATTTTGCTGCAAATCATATGCTATTGTCATGATGACATGAAAAAGATGTAACCCACCATATTTTTGGCTGATGAGTTACATGCAAACTGAAATGTACCCATTTGTTTGGATGAGCACCAAATTCCTTTTACTCTTTTAATGGCTGTCCTTCTATTCTTCAGAATGCCATTCCCTTAATAATGTGTCATATATTGCTCGCGTTCCCATGAGTGTACTTGCGTCCTGAACATATCCCATTCGATTTCTTTCGCTTCTACAAAACGTTCAAACAAATGGCTGCCTAACGCATTCGTGATGACTTCATTTGTCTTTAACAATTCGAGAGCCTGTGCCAGCGTGGCTGGCAGATCAATAATGCCATATTCCTTACGTTGTTCTTTAGACATGACATATATATTTTGATCTACTGGTTCTGGAGCTGTTAAGTTACTTTTGATCCCATCTAATCCGGCAGCCAATAGGGCAGCCATTGCCAGATAAGGATTGGCAGAGGGGTCAACACTGCGAACTTCTACACGAGTGCTCAAGCCGCGCGAAGCCGGGATACGAATAAGCGGGCTTCTGTTTCTTGCCGACCATGCCACATAACACGGTGCCTCATATCCTGGAACCAACCGTTTATAAGAATTAACGGTCGGATTTGTAATGGCTGTGAAACTTGGTGCGTGTTTTAATATTCCTGCCAAAAAGTTTCTCGCTGTATCACTTATTTCCAGCGGCCCATTTGCATCATAAAAAGCATTCTCTCCTCCTTTGAATAAGCTTAAGTTGCAGTGCATGCCTGATCCATTTATGCCAAACAGTGGTTTTGGCATAAAAGTCGCCAACAAACCATGTTTACGGGCAATCGTTTTGACAACCAGTTTAAAGGTTTGAATATCATCGCAAGCTCTTAAGGCATCTTGATATTTAAAATCTATTTCGTGTTGGCCCGGTGCAACCTCATGGTGGGATGCCTCAATTTCAAAGCCCATTTCCTCTAATTCCAACACAATATCACGTCTGCAGTTTTCCCCCAGATCTGTTGGCGCAAGGTCAAAATAGCCGCCATGATCATTCAATTCGAGTGTTGGTTCCCCTTTTTCATCCAGTTTGAATAAGAAAAATTCAGGCTCGGGGCCAACGTTGAAATTGGTAAATCCCAGTTCCTCCATTTCTTTTAAAACCCTTTTCAGATTGTTACGGGGATCTCCTGCAAATGGCGTTCCATCAGGATGATAAATATCGCAAATCAATCTGGCTACTTTGCCTTTTTCTGCTGTCCAAGGAAAGATAACGAACGTATCCAAGTCAGGATATAAATACATATCTGACTCCTCGATTCTTACAAAACCCTCAATGGATGAACCATCAAACATCATTTTATTATCCAAAGCTTTCGTTAACTGACTGACGGGAATTTCGACGTTTTTAATCGTTCCAAATAAATCAGTAAATTGCAGACGAATGTAACGTACATTTTGTTCTCTTACCATCTCAAGTACTCTTTCTCTGTTCATATCCTCAGCTCTCTCCTTGCTGTCCATTATTTTTAGGTAAAAATAGCATGTTGATAATCGAATTCACCATGGCATATATAGGCAGCTTCTCCTCTTTTCCAAACATGGCCCTGTTCATCCCACCTTACAGTCAAATCCCCTCCCGGAAGGTGAACAGTGATTGGCTCATATTTATCAAGCAATTGATTTATTGTAGCGGCAACGACTGCAGCACAAGCACCTGTTCCGCAAGCCATTGTGATGCCTGATCCTCTTTCCCACACCCGGTAATCAATCTCCCGGCGCCCTTTCATTTGAACAATTCCTACGTTTACCCGATCTGGGAATAGACTGGCATGTTCTATGACAGGTCCGATTTTCTCCAACGGAACGGCATCCACCTCATCGACAAAGATGATCGCATGCGGATTGCCCATCGAGACGCAAGTGAGATGATACTCCTCTTCACCGAAGGTATGGGGTTCGTTTATTGCCGCAATGAATGGATCACCTTCCATAGGAATCATTCCTTTTAATAGCTTCGGCTCACCCATATCCACGTTGACATATCGAACAGATTGTTTTTTATCCAATTCCACCTCTACCTCAACGTTGACAACACCCCCCAATGTTTCAACCGTAAAGCGGGGTTTCGGTGCATACATGTGATCAAATAGAAACTTTGCAACACAGCGCAAGCCATTCCCGCAATTCTTTGCCTCGGAACCATCTTCATTAAAGATTCTCATTTTAAAATCGGCCATCTGCGACGCGGAAATGAGAATCATACCATCGGAACCAATTCCAAAGTTGACGTTGGAAACTTTTCTGGAAAGGTCAGGATATTTCTGTTCATCCAACACATTATCCGGATCATCCAATTGATTAAAAATGACATAGTTATTGCCCAATCCATGCATTTTCGTAAAATTCATCTCTTCATTCCCCCTTAAAAGATGAATTTGGAAGTGCGCAGCCTTGCTCTTATCTCTTTAAAGATTCGCTGTTCTCCCTCCCATCCATCAGCCTGGAAGGTAACTGAAAATCGCACATATGGGCCGGCATCTTCCCATGGAACAGTCGAAATGAAATGCTCATGAATTAAATATTGGCTAAAATCTTCTGCTGAATGAAATTGCGGACCGTTTTCCACTGCTTTTGGAATCTTTGTATATAAGAAAAAGGAGCCTTTTGGTTTGTTTGCAGCAAATCCACACTCACGTAAAATGGCCGATAAATGATCATGACGCCGTGAATATTTCGCAGCCGTTTGTTTTGTTATTTCAGGGTGTAATAAAGCACAGGATGCCGCTTTTTGAATAGGAATAAACTGTCCCGAATCATAATGTTCCTTCACCGTTGCAAATGCAGAAACAAGTTTGGCGTTGCCCGCGATAAAACCGATGCGCCACCCTGTCATATTGAAAGATTTTGATAAAGAATGCAGCTCTATGCCAACCTCTTTCGCTCCCGGAACAGATAAGAAACTAAGCGGTTTTTCACCATCAAATACAAGGGCAGCATAAGCGGCATCATGGACAACGATCAGTTCATGTTTTTTGGCAAAGTGTACGACCTCTTTAAAGAAATCCCTATTCGCAACTGCGCCTGTAGGATTGTTTGGATAGTTTAAGTACAGTAATTTAGATTTTTTCAATACATGATCAGACAATGAATCCAGCCTCGGAAGAAAAGAATGTTCTTCCAAAAGCGGTAAATGTACGACTTCTCCACCCAGATATTTCGTATGAGTACCTAAAATGGGGTAACTGGGCATCGGCATGATCGTCATGTCACCAGGATTGATAAATGCTGCCGGAATCATGGCCAATGCCGATTTTGTACCAATGACATGATTGATCTCCGCTTCAGGATCAAGGCCGTCCACCCCAAATACTTCTTTCATATAAGTGGCTGCAGCTTGCTTAAATTCAAGTATTCCATTATCAGCATAAATGCGATTTTCCGGTTTTTTTACTTCTTCTGCCATTTTTCTGACGACCATCTCATCCGCCATCGCATCCGGTTCACCGACACCAAGATCGATTAATGTTTTCCCGGGATTTCTTTGCAACGCTTCCCGCTTTGCTCTTTTTATTTTTTCAAATTTATACATTTCATTCTTTAAGCCAAATTGTGATCCACCTATTCGGTCGGCAAATAAATGTTGTATACGATCCATTGTTACCATACTGATTCCCCCACATTTTCACGACATCTTTCTCATGATGTAATCATGGCATTCCATCGCAGCTTCTTTTCCTTCCTGTATCGCCCAAACAATTAAGCTTGCGCCCATTCGAGCATCGCCGGCAGTAAAAACACCTTCTTCATATGTGTGATATGTGCCCCTTTTTACTGCGATATTCGAACGATGATTCACTGTTATATGGCTATCATTGAACATGTCTGTTTCAGGGCCGTCAAAGCCGATTGCCAGCAAAACCAATTGAGCTGGCCACATTTTTTCCGTTCCAGGAATCACTTCTCTTATTTTTTTGCCTTTTTTGTTTAGAACTGTTTTAATGTTTGCACTTTTTACACCTGCCACATTCCCATTTTCATCACTCATAAATTCAAGTGCTGTTGTCGCAAACGCTCTCGGATCA
Source organism: Siminovitchia jepli (assembly GCF_047228825.1). Lineage (NCBI taxonomy): Bacteria > Bacillati > Bacillota > Bacilli > Caryophanales > Bacillaceae > Siminovitchia > Siminovitchia jepli. The sequence goes on along the minus strand of NZ_JBFEGN010000031.1, from coordinate 10,263 downwards.
TGTCCGAATACACTGGCAGCCTCTTCTTGTCCCGTATCCACTTTATGAATCACCGGATATTGCGGCCATGGGTTGCCATCAGTCCGTTCATGGGGACGAACCGGATAAATATCAAATTGAACAAGACTTTTACAGTTTTGGCGCATGGCGGTAGAAACACAGTCTGTTGCTGTATCTCCACCTCCAATGACGATGACATCTTTTCCTTCTGCGGAGAGAACATTTCCATCAGCGAAATGAGAATCTAGCAGACTTTTCGTATTTACATGTAAGTAATCCATCGCAAAGTGGATTCCTCCAAGTTCTCTTCCCGGAATCGCCAAGTCCCGAGGCCGGGTAGAACCGATACAAAGGACAACCGCATCATTTTTCGACCGCAATTGTTCAAGCGTTATTTGTTTCCCTACTTCCATATTAGGAACAAATTGAATTCCTTCTTCTTGCATTAATTTGATTCGGCGATCGACAATATTTTGCTCAATTTTCATTTTAGGGATTCCATATGTTAACAAGCCGCCCACCCGATCGGCGCGCTCATAAACCGTTACCGTGTGTCCTTGTTGGTTTAAAATGGCTGCGCACGAGAGCCCGGCAGGACCAGAGCCGATAATGGCTACTTTTTTACCTGTCCGTTGCCCAGGAATTTGCGGTTGAACCCATCCTTCTTCAAATGCTTTATCTATAATGGCACGTTCGATGTTTTTGATGGTGACAGAATCATTGGCAAGCGAGGCGACACACCCACCTTCACAAGGGGCTGGACAAGCACGCCCAGTAAATTCCGGGAAGGGATTCGTCCGGCTTAAACGCTCGTACGCCTCCTTCCATCTTCCTTTATAAACGAGATCATTCCATTCCGGAATGAGGTTATAAACCGGACAGCCTGTCGTCATACCTGCCAGCTCGCTGCCATTTTGACAAAAGGGAACAGCGCAATCCATACAACGTGAAGCCTGTTCCCGCAAAACTTTCTCAGAAGGAAGCCGGGCTATTTCTTTCCAATCTTTTATCCTTTCCAACGGGTCACGATAGAGTAATGAACTCCTTTGATGGTCGATAAACCCAGTTATGTTTCCCATCTATCCAACCCCCCATTTAAATTTCAACTGTATTGTAAATGTTCGCTTTGGTTGGTTTCACCCAGTATTCTTTTATATTCTTTCGGAATAACCCGTACAAAGCGGGATGCGCAGCAGTCCCAATTTTCCAAGATTTCCCCGGCTATCGTACTTTTTGTATATTGATAATGCAGTTTGATTTGCTTTTTTATAAACGCCACTTCTTCTCTTTCTTGTAAAGATTCAATGATGACAAGTTCCTGGTTGCATTGTTTCCGAAATTTTTCTCTTTCATGAACCAGAACATAAGCAATGCCACCTGACATCCCTGCAGCAAAGTTTTGGCCTACTTCTCCAAGAATGACTGCACTGCCTCCTGTCATATACTCACAGCCATGATCACCGATTCCTTCAACAACTACATGAGCACCGCTGTTTCTTACACAAAATCTTTCTCCTGCCATCCCCCGGATATATGCTTCTCCGCTCGTTGCCCCATAAAATGCTGCATTGCCAATGATAATGTTCTGTTCAGCCGGGAAGGTTGATATTGCTGAAGGAAAGATGGCCATTTTCCCGCCGGATAATCCTTTTCCGACGTAATCATTGGCGTCCCCTTCTAATGTCAATGTCAGCCCATTGGGTATGAATGCCCCAAAGCTCTGACCTGCAGAACCTTTAAAGTGAAGCTTTATCGCATCTTCTTTTAATCCTTCATCTCCATATCTACTTGAAATGGCATTCCCTAGCAGCGTTCCAACAGAACGATTCGTATTGCGAATAGGGAGCACTGCGCTGACCGGCCGCGCATTTTTCAATCCTTGAAGAGATAAAGGCAGGAGTTCCCTGCTATCCAATGTTTGATCCATTTCATGATCCTGCTCTTCTTTAGGTTGTTGATCATTGGGCTGAACATATAAAATGGGTGACAAATCAAGTTTTTGAGCTTTCCAGTGATCTGAATGAGCCGGTCGCAATAAGTCAGTCCGCCCGATCATTTCATCCAATGTTCTAAACCCTAATTCAGCCATATATTCGCGAATTTCTTGAGCAAAAAAATGCATCAATTGGACAACATGTTCTGCAGTACCAACCATATTTTTACGGAGGAGCGGGTTTTGCGTCGCGATGCCAACCGGACATGTATCTAAATGACAAACTCTCATCATGATACAGCCAAGGGAAACAAGCGGTACTGTGGAAAATCCATATTCTTCTGCTCCAAGAAGAGCAGCTATGACCACATCCCGGCCGCTCATCATTTTTCCATCCGTTTCCAATGTCACTTTATGCCGCAGTCCATTCAGTTTTAATGTTTGGTGAGTTTCGGCAAGCCCCAACTCCCAAGGCATACCGGCATGTTTTATACTTGAACGGGAGGCTGCCCCAGTCCCGCCATCATAGCCGCTAATTAAAATCACATCCGCTTTCGCCTTCGCTACACCCGCAGCAATCGTTCCAACACCCGATTCTGATACAAGTTTTACATTGATTCTTGCTTTTGGATTCGCATTTTTTAAGTCATAAATAAGTTGGGCCAAATCTTCAATGGAATAAATATCATGATGGGGCGGTGGCGATATCAGCTCAATACCTGGAGTGGATCCCCTTGTTTTTGCTACATCGGGGGTTACTTTGTGGCCAGCTAATTGTCCGCCTTCACCAGGTTTGGCTCCTTGGGCCATTTTAATTTGGATTTCCTCAGCATGAACGAGATAGTGGCTCGTAACCCCAAATCTTCCTGATGCAACTTGCTTAATGCTGCTGCATTTTGAATCGCCATTTTCCAGCGGTGTGAATCGTTTGGGATCCTCTCCGCCTTCACCACTATTGCTCTTTCCACCCAATCGGTTCATCGCAATCGCTATTGCTTCATGAGCCTCTTTGCTAATCGACCCGTATGACATGGCTCCTGTTTTAAACCTGTTAAAGATCGCTTCAATTGGTTCAACTTCCTTAATTGGCACAGGTTTCCTTTTATAATTGAACTCCAGTAATCCGCGCAGTGTCGTCTGCTGGCTGATTTCCTCATGTAACATCCTGCTATATTCTTTGTATACTTCATATTTTCCTGTACGAACGGCATGTTGTAATAAATGAATGGTTTTCGGTTGGAATAAATGCGTCTCTCCGCCATAACGCCATTGAAAATCTGATCCCGTTTCCAGGCCTGCTTCTTCCGGCTGGAATGCACGTTCATGGCGCAAACGGACTTCTTTTTCAATATCTTCCAATGTCAATCCGCCAAGTTTCGAAGCTGTATTTGGAAAATAACGATCGATCACTTCATGACTGATTCCTAAAGCCTCGAAGATTTGTGCACCTATATAACTTTGAACAGTTGAGATACCCATTTTGGACATGATTTTCATGATTCCTTTTGTGACGGATTTCACATAATTTCTGGAGGCATCATCCAGGGAGACGCTATATCCCTCTTCTTCCACTAATAAAGGAAGTGATTCATATATAAGATAAGGGTATATGGCATTCGCACCATATCCAAGCAAGGCCGCAAAATGGTGTACTTCTCTCGGCTCTCCGGATTCTACAATTAAACTAACTTTACTTCGGTTGCCGGTTTGTATTAAATGATGATGAACTGCCGATACTGCAAGCAATGAAGGAATCGCTGCATGTTCTTTATGAACGTTTCGGTCACTGAGGATGAGGATATTGCACCCACTTTCAATCTCTTCATCCACTCTCTGAAACAATTCCTCTATCGCAGCACTCAAATTGCCTTGAATAGGGAATAAAGTTGAAGTACTCGCTGTTATCCAGTCTTTTGTTTGTAAACTGTGTATTTTCTTCATTTCTGACGCTAATAAAATGGGTGTTTTCAGACGTATTTTTTTAAATTCCATTTGTGAAGGTTGAAGCAAATTGCCGTCAGATCCCAACATGACTTCCATTGAAGTAACAGATTCTTCCCGAATTGCATCAATTGGCGGATTTGTCACTTGAGCAAATTTCTGCTTAAAATAATTGAACAAAAGCTGAGGTGTACTCGATAATACGGCTAAAGGCGCATCATATCCCATTGAACCAACAGGTTCATTCCCTTCCAAAGCCATCGGTTTTACAACTTTCTCCCATTCTTCATTTGTATAGCCAAAGATCGCCTGTCTGCGAAGCGTTTCTCCATCTGATATTTCCTTAACCCGGTCCGTATCTGCCGTAACCTTTTCTAAAGGTATGATGTTTTCTTTTACCAGCTTCTGATAAGGTCTCTGGGAGACAATCAGTTGCTTGATTTCTTCATCATCATATAAGCGCCCTTTTTCCAGATCTATTAAAAGCATCTGCCCTGGCTTCAAACGATCTTTGCAAATGATCTTTTCTTCCGGGATGTCAACAACCCCTACTTCAGATGAAACGCATATAAAATCATCATCCGTGACAATAAACCGCGCTGGTCTTAATCCGTTTCTATCAAGGCATGCCCCAACTAATTTTCCATCTGTAAATGCCATTGCCGCCGGTCCGTCCCATGGCTCCATGAAGCTGCTGTGATATTGATAAAATGCCTTTTTCTGTTCATCCATTAACTCATTTTTTTCCCATGGTTCCGGAATCATCATCATCATCGCATGCGGCAGTGGCCATCCCGATAACACGAGAAATTCCAATACATTATCAAACATTGCAGAGTCGCTGCCATCCAAGTCAACAATAGGCCGCACCATTTCAATATTTTCTATTAAGTCCGTGTTGTATGTTGCTTCTCTGGCATACATCCAATTCACATTTCCTTTTATCGTATTAATTTCACCATTATGCATCACATAACGATTTGGCTGCGCCCTTTGCCAGTTTGGAAATGTATTGGTACTAAAGCGATTGTGGACCATCGCCATGGCCGATTCGTACAATTCACTGTTTAAATCAATATAATAATCGCTCAGCTGTTCAGGCAGCAATAAGCCTTTATAGATAATCGTTCTCGCCGAAAAACTGACAGCATAATAAGGTTCGTCATTTGCGAACTGGGCATTTTTCAGTGCCCTTTCAATTTTTCTGCGAACTTTGTATAATTTTCTTTCAAACTTTATATCCCCTGGTTCATCATAAGGAGACTCCACGAATACTTGGCGTATCACTGGCTGCGTTTCTTTTGCCTTCAGATGTAAATTTCTATCATTTGTGGGAACAGTTCTCCAACCAATTAAGACCAATTCTTCCATCATAATTATATTTTCAATGATTTCTTCACATAATTGTCTCGAACTTTTTTGCTGTGGCAGGAAGAACATGCCAACCCCGTACTTCCCCGCTTCGATCAGGGGTTTTCCCGCTTTTTCCCACTCTGCTTGAAATAATTTATGAGGGATTTGAGTTAAAATCCCGGCCCCATCCCCCAGCAGATTGTCTGCACCGTGTCCGCCCCGATGATCAAGCCGTTCAAGTGCAATTAATGCTTGGGATACTATCGAGTGTGTTTTCTCGCCATTTATATGAGCAAGCAGGGCAATCCCGCATGCATCATGTTCAAATTGAGGATCATACATCCCTTGTTTATCTATGGTCCATGCCCGATGCATATAATATCCTCCTTTACGTCTTTGTCTCAGTTACTTACATTAAATGTTAATACATTGAGAACCAAAATTATTTAGAGTTATTGGTGGATCATTTGCATTTTTTGACGAATCGAAAGGCGTACATTATTATTTTTTTTGTTTTTATTGTTCGTATTTGGTGTTTATTATTTAGATTTTCTCCTGATATTCTTTAAATATTTTGGATTCAGATTATTTGATTGAATATTCAAATTTTATTTGCCAGCATGAATGACTAATATCTGTACACAACCAAAAAGGCTGCTGCGGGATCTTTATTAAATCCCATAGCAACCTGCTCTCCTTTTGGTATGGAAATTTTCATCTGACTTCAGAAGGGTTTTTGCCGGTATATTGTTTAAATTGCCTGCTAAAAAAGTGCAAATCGCTATAGCCAAGGGCATATGCAGCTTCCGTTACGGTCATCCCGCTAAAATGGAGTAAATGTTCTGCACGTTTTATACGAGAATAAACGATGTAAGATTTAACCGTCTGCCCGATAATTTGTTTAAACTTTTGAGAAAAATACCGCTCAGAAAGATTGGCGCGTGCCGATAAACTTTCAATCGTATGCGGCTCTCCGGGGTGCTGTTGAATATAATTGGCGATTTCGCGAATCGTTTCCACCAAGCTATTGCTTGTACCATCCAACTCCTCTTCCTTTTCTTGTTCTTCTCTTAACAAATGGATCATTAATTGCTTCAAGATCAACTTCCCCTCAATTTCCGCTCCATATGTTTTGACTAAAAACAACCGAACATATTGGGTTAACATTGATTCAAAGCTAATCGTATTTTTAAGAATTCGATGTGAGGAAGGAATCAATCGAGGTGTTTCGGCTACATCAAAATGAATATAAGTTAATACTAGGGGATTTTGGGGATTATGTGTCGCTTCCGTCTCATCACCTGGCCTAAACAAAAAGCAATGGCCTTTCTCCACATGATATGGCTTTTTGTTTAGTAATACAGTCCCCTCACCACTCCAAATATAAAATAAATCATAGTTAGGCATGGGGGCATCTCTTTTTCTCCACTTCCAGTTCGGTTCACAATGAATGGTTGCTAATGCTGGTTTCAACACAAAATCATCCGGATTCAGATAAAGCATCCCACTCCCTCCTTCCAAAGATGAGAAACTTACCATATATTTTAATCGTAAAATGCCCAATTTAGCAACCGGTCCATTTTATATGAGGATTTAAAGACCGTTGAATGAAGCGGTCTGTTATGGCGGGGATGGGCACGCCCTCTGTCAGTCTTCCCAAGGTGGCGATTTCAAATTCAGATTTGGATCTGATTTATCCATCAAAATGCTAACGATCTGGCGAATCTCCTTGTATTTACATTTTTCAAAACTCAGAGTGAATATGCTCAATGTTTTAAGTATAATAGGATGTGGAATGACAACAAAGGAGAAATGCAGATGAACACGAAAGACATGATAAAGCAGGCGATCTATCGGCCCTCCCATGAGGAAAATGATCAAGTAGAGGGTTATCCAGCATTTGCGCGCATAGTTAAAGGAATCGAGAACGCACTGTTATCACGTTACGGTATGCAGTATAAACTGTATGCCAGCGATGATGAAAATACAGAATATTGGGATCTCCTTGAGGAAGACGTGAAAAACGGCTATGAAGAGGTTGATCATGTTGCTCCCATTTTCGAACGGTTAGAACAAAGAACATTCTCATATGAAGAAGAACGAGATGAACCAAGTTATAATGTTTACCAATCGATTATGAACAACGTTTTTGCCTATCCGAAATCAGGTGTAGCCTTTGCCAGAATTCCGATCTTTTCCGATATAACTATTTTACCGATGAACTGTGTGTTTGCCGTTGGGGATCATGAATTATCCGAATTTCTAAGCAATGTCCGCAAGAGGTTGTGGAAACACAGCATGAAAAGTATAACAGTGTTTACCGACACCCAAGAGGGGATGGAACGTGAAAAAGAGTTAATTGTGCGGGCGGTTGAGCGTTGCGAAGTTGTGATGAATCCCGATGTGAAAAAAGAAATTTATCGTTCACTCGACCAATTTTTTTCGGATGATCGGACATTTTATCATACATACAACATCCCCTACAAACGGGGAATTTTGTTGTACGGTCCTCCGGGTAACGGAAAAACGACACTTGTTAAGTCGATTGCGGGCAGCATTAAGGCTCCTGTCGCCTACTGGCAAATTACCGAATTTACGAGTAGCGAATCAATCGCGGAAGTATTTCAGTCAGCACGAAAACTGGCACCGATGGTGCTTGTAATCGAAGACATCGATTCCATGCCTGAAGAAGCACGGTCTTTCTTTTTGAACACCCTGGACGGAGCAACGTCTAAAGAAGGCATCTTTCTGATTGGAACGACGAATTATCCGGAAAAAATTGACCCAGGTCTTATGAATCGTGCCGGCCGCTTTGACCGGGCGTATGAAATAGCTTTGCCGAATGAAGCCCTGCGCTTGCAATATTTGAAAATGCGCGGATTCGAGGCACTCATGACGGCGGAAGAAACAGCAGAAATAGCCCGTTTAACAGACGGATTCTCTTTTGCCCAACTGGGAGAATTGTATGTAAGTGCAGCATTGGAATGGCATCAGGAAGGCAAAATGAATATCGATCAGCTCGTCAAAGCGATGAAAGGTGAACAAGATAAAGGCCGTAAAGGTTCTTGGAACGATTCAACCCGCTCTCGCGTTGGTTTTCAGTAGGACAACCATTGAACAGTTTCCCGCTTGAAGCCTACGAAGAGCTGTATCACGGGAGCACATTCATCTTTGAATAACAATGCAGTAGAAATAGCCTGATGCACACAATATGTGTAGGAAGACGTTGTAATGGGAGGCAAGTTGGTAGAAGATTAGAAGATGTTGAAGCATATGGACACCTGTCCTATGAAAAAATGAATCAGTTTATGAAAAGTTTTTAGAAGAAATTGGAGGGGATAAAACGAGATTTTTTTATCTTAGTCAACTTTTAAAAAAAACACCAACAGTTGGTGTTTCTAGGTTTAGCGCCCTCGGAGGAATTATTGAAATTACAACGATTCTTTGAAACGATGTGTAAAAAAATCAAGGGAATGTAAACTAAACTGTGAAGCAGGAGCTGTACGCTCTCTCGCTTACACAGTTTAGTACATAGTACCGGGTTCATGCCCAATGCACTTTCCTCATCAATAACCTGTGGTCATTTTACTGAACGTATTTTATCTGCCATTTATATAATCTCGATAATCTCGTCTATAATCCCATATTCTTTTGCTTCTTCCGTACTCATAAAATAATCCCGGTCTGTATCCCTTGCAACTTTTTCTACGGGCTGACCGGTTCTGTCAGCAATAATTTGGTTAATTTTCTCCTTCAGTTTTAGAATTCTTTTTGCTGATATTTCAATTTCTGTTGCCTGCCCTCTCGCACCCCCAAGTGGTTGATGAATCATAATTTCACTATTTGGCAGGGCAAGACGTTTCCCTTTAGTACCAGCAAGAAGCAGCATTGCACCAAACGAGGCTGCCATCCCGGTGCAAATTGTTCTTACGTCAGGCTTAATGTATTGCATCGTATCAAATATTGCGAAACCTGCAGTGGTAGACCCACCTGGACAATTTATATATAAGGAAATATCTTTTTCGGGATTATCCGCCGCTAAAAATAATAGTTGTGCCACAACACTATTGGCCATATGATCATTAATTTCTTCACCAATCATGATGATTCGATCCTTTAATAAACGGGAGTATATATCATAGGAACGCTCTCCACGATTTGATTGTTCAATAACATATGGAATTGTATTCATGACCGATTCCTCCTTTTCAGATTAGCTATGCAGCCATAGAGAGAGTACTTGAAGGAGAGTAAAGGTTTTTATTTAATACAGCGTTTGGTGCTCCTGTTTCCTTCTTCAAAGTGCGAATAGATGGAATAGCTTTAATAAGCACGGTTGGATCTTGTAATTCTAAAGCTTTATAAAATAGCCCATAAAGTTGTTCCTGCTCTTCGTTATTCCAGTACCACTCATTTGAAAATGAAGCTTTTCCAACTTCTCTGGTATCTATTCTTTTTCTTGCTCGATGAAGGCTTGCTTTAACGGCCATTTCAGTTGTGTCCAATAACATGGCAATTTCTTTTAATTGAAATTGAAAACCTTCCTTCAACATGACAATGACGGCTTGTTTTGGAGTTAATGTTTTCATTAAAACCTCAATCACATCTAAAACATCATTTGTTTCTTCCTTGTTCTCCTCTAATTCTGTTAAAGACAAGGATGCTTCATTTTTTCTTTTTCTGATCGTGTCGATCCAAAAGTTATAAGCCATTCTTTTTAACAAAGCAGGCGTAATCTCCTCTTTATGCTTGTAACGATCCAATGCCTTAACTATAACCTCTTGAGCAATATCCTCTCCATCCCATTTATTTTGAGAAAGATACCGGCAATATTGCTGAAGCTGCGGAAGTAAGTTAATAAGGTTCTTCATCAATGCTTGCTCTGATGGATTGTTTTTTTTCATTGATGTATGAAAATGATTTTTAAACATTTTGTTCACTCCTTTAGTACCTCTCTACTTAGGGTCTACTGAATAACAAAAAAATGTTGTTTTAACAAGGTTTTTTACCTTTTTTGTCGAAGTTATATGCAAGGG
>NZ_JBFEGN010000030.1:0-41428 GCF_047228825.1 Siminovitchia jepli | reverse complement strand
ACGCCTTTTTCAGTCACTTAGAACCTTTCTACGTGACCCAAATTACAGGTTCACGCCTTTTTCGGTCACTTAGAACCTTTCTATGTGACCCAAATTACGGGTTTACGCCTTTTTCGGTCACTTAGAACCTTTCTACATGACCCAAATTACGGGTTTACGCCTTTTTCGGTCAACTAGAACCTTTCTGCGTAATCCGAATTACGGGTTCACGCCTTTTTCGGTCAACTAGAACCATTCTGCGTAACCAAATTAACAAGAAAAGCGGCCTTGCTAAGCGCGGGCAAAGAAGACGGTTCCCAAGGAGGCAGTCGTAAGCGAACAGGGAAGCAGCTTGTGACCATCGCAGGGCAAGGTGCTGAGCCGGACAACGCAGATGCATTTTTTTCCTAAATCCAAAAGGAAATTTATCATTTTTTATCTTTTAAAAAAAAGGAATGTCCCCATCGGACAATCCTTATTACTGCACATTTTCCACTGCTTTTTGCTCTGTGTACTTACCCATTTTTTTGTATTTTGCATAACGAGCTTTTATAAGATCTTCAGGTTTGACTTCAATCAGTTCCTTTAGAGCTTTGTGCAGAACCTTATCGATTTCAAGGGCTTGCTTTTCCAAATCCCTGTGGGCCCCGCCTTTGACTTCCGGTATAATTTCATCAATAATTCCGAGTTCTTTCAGATCGGGAGCAGTGATTTTCAAGGCTTCAGCTGCCTGTTTTGCATATGAAGCATCTTTCCACAGTATGCTTGCCGCCCCTTCAGGTGTAATAACTGAATACGTTGAGTTTTCCAGCATGTAAATGCGGTCCCCGACACCAAGGGCCAAAGCACCGCCGCTTCCGCCTTCTCCGGTCACGATGCAAATGATCGGCACTTTAAGTCCGGCCATTTCAAACAGGTTCCGGGCAATGGCCTCACTTTGTCCCCGCTCCTCGGCAGCTTTTCCGGGATAGGCGCCTTTTGTATCAATGAAGCAAATAATCGGCCGGTTAAACTTGTCCGCCTGCTTCATCAGGCGAAGCGCCTTGCGGTAGCCTTCCGGGTGCGGCATGCCAAAATTGCGCCGGATATTTTCTTTTGTATCCCGTCCACGCTGATGGCCGATGACCGTAACGGGCAGGCCCTTATACTTGGCAATCCCGCCGACGATCGCTTCGTCATCTCCATACAGCCTGTCTCCATGGAGCTCAAAAAAGTCCGTAAACAGCTCCCCAATATAATCAAGGGTTGTCGGCCGGGCTGAATGCCGGGCAAGCTGGACCCGATCCCACGGACCCATATTCTCGTATACATCTTTTTCAAGCTTTTCCAAACGGGATTCCAGCTTATCAATTTCATCAGATAAATTCACGTCGGAATGTTTCGTGAACTCTCTCAGCTCGGCAATTTTTTTGCGCAATTCCAAGACAGGCTTTTCAAATTCAAGCTCGTTTACCACGATCGTTCACCTACTTGTTGATGGATTTCCAGCACCGTTGTGAGTTTTTCTTTCATTTCGGGGCGTGGAATCACGGCATCAAGCTGTCCGTGATGAAGCAAAAATTCGGCTGTTTGGAAATCGTCTGGCAGTTCTTCCCTGATGGTCTGCTCAATGACCCTGCGGCCGGCGAAACCGATCAAAGCACCAGGCTCGGCAAAATTATAGTCACCGAGTGAGGCGAAGCTTGCTGAAACGCCTCCCGTTGTCGGGTGTGTCATGACCGAAATGATCAATCCCCCTTTTTCACTGAACATTTTAAGTGCCGTGCTCGTTTTCGCCATTTGCATCAACGATAATACACCTTCCTGCATCCGGGCTCCCCCCGAAGCGGTAAAAATAATGAGCGGCACATGTTTTTCTGCTGCCGCTTCAATGGCTCTTGTAATCTTTTCACCGACGACCGATCCCATGCTTCCCATACGGAAATGGGCGTCCATGATCGCCGTGATCACTTCCATTCCATTGATCAAGCCCGAACCTGTCAAAACAGCTTCATCCAAATGGGATTTTTTCCTGTCCTGTTCAAGTTTTTCTAAATAATTCGGAAAGCCGAGCGGGTTTTCAGTAGCAATATGATCTTTAAAACGGACAAACGAATTTTCGTCAAACAGGCTGTCGACTCTTTCAAATGCGGTCATTTTGTGATGATATCCGCAATGCAGGCAAACCTTTAAATTTTTTTGCAGTTCCCTTGTGTACATGATCTTTTTACAATTTGGACATTTTGTCATGATGCCTTCCGGTACATCCTGCTTGGCTGCTTCCGACGGTATTGTGGCATATTTTTTCTTCTTGGGCTTTGAAAAAAAATCCTTGAGCATAGCAAGCCCTCCTTTCAACCGCAGTCAGTTATTTTTCATACCATTGCACAGGAAAGACCGGCCCTTAATATGCGGCACGGCCTTTTTCGATTCTGTCTTTGTCTTATTTCAATTGTCTTTGCCAATGACAGCCAAGTCCATCGTTTTTTGCTTGATCGTTTCGGGATCCACTTTTTGTCTGGCAACTCCCGTTTCCATCGCGGCTTTCGCTACAGCCGCTGCGACGTGCGGTGCAACCCGGGGATCAAACGGACGCGGAATGACGCAGTCCGGGGAAAGTTCCTCATCTGTAATTAACCCCGCAATGGCTTCAACAGCTGCTTGTTTCATTTCCTCATTAATATGAGTTGCCCGCACGTCCAGGGCGCCGCGGAACAAGCCCGGAAATGCAAGCACGTTGTTTACTTGGTTGGGATAATCCGAACGGCCGGTCCCGACTACTTTTGCGCCGGCAGCGATCGCTTTCTCCGGCATAATTTCCGGATCGGGGTTCGCCATGGCAAAAATGATCGGATCGTCATTCATTGTCGCAATCATTTCTTCTGTTAACGCCCCTGCAACGGAAACTCCGATAAAGACATCGGCACCTTGGATGACGTGCTCCAAGTTTCCTTCCTGGCGGTCGTGGTTTGTAAATTTGGACACAGCTTCCTTCACTTCATTCATGCCTTCTGAGCGGCCTTCATAAATGGCACCTTTGGAATCACACATAATAATATCGCGTACACCGTAGCTGTGTAAAAGCTTGATGATGGCAATTCCGGCTGCACCGGCGCCATTGGCAACAATTTTGATTTCGGACATTTTCCTGCCTGTCAATTTCAATGCATTGACAAGGCCTGCTGCCGTCACAATCGCCGTTCCGTGCTGATCATCGTGAAAGACGGGTATCGTCAATTCCCTCTTTAACCTTTCTTCAATTTCGAAGCAGTTCGGAGCTGCGATATCTTCAAGATTGACGCCGCCAAATGTCGGTTCGAGCAGTTTAACCGTCTTGACGATGTCATCTACATTCGTACTGTTGAGACAAATGGGAAATGCGTCTACGCCCGCAAAGCTTTTGAATAAGACAGCCTTTCCTTCCATTACCGGGAGGGATGCTTCCGGACCAATATTTCCAAGCCCAAGGACGGCTGTTCCGTCGGAAACAACAGCCACCATGTTGCCTTTCATTGTATAATCATAGACAGTATTCGGATTTTCATAAATCTCTTTACAAGGCTCAGCAACACCCGGAGAATAAGCAAGACTTAAATCTTTCGCATTCTTAACCTCAACCTTGGATTTTGACTCCAACTTCCCCTGAAATATTTTATGCATGTGCAATGCTTCTTCTCTTAATGTCAAAAAGGTTCACTCCTTCGTTCCAGCCATACCCGGTTTCTCATATTTTTTCATATGTCTAAAAGCTTATAAAACAATATAACATATAATGGTCGATTTGAAAAAATTATTTTAACTTGACACATGGGTCTCCAAGCAGGGACTGCAATTCCTTCAAACAATTTTCGCTTGGATTCACCAGATTTTTTTCACCAAGCCTGATCGTTTGGCGCTTTTTCTCATAATATAGGATAACCCCTGTTTCACCGGGATATTTTTTCAATATTATCTTTAGTTTGTTTAATGTCTCCGTTTCATGCAATTGTTCGGTGATTTTAAGATACAAAATCTTTTGATCTGTTTTTCCCAAATCTTCCGCTGCGGCTACACTTTGGATGATAAACTGCATCTGATTGTTTCTTTCTTCTACATACCCGGCTGCAAGCACGATTTCCCCTTTTTTCAAATGTTTCATATGGCGCTTGTATACATCCGGAAAAATAACGGCTTCCATCTCGCCCGAAGCATCGCTTAAAGTGGCAAATGCCATCATGTCGCCTTTTTTCGTCCGGATCGTTTTGATTTCCGCCAAATAGACTCCAACGGCGACATTGCGGCGCCCGGGGGAAAGCTTGATCAGATCCACAGCACCTTTGGATGAAAAATCTTCTTTATAGGTACTTGCGGGGTGGTCTGACAAAAAAATGCCTGTGGCCCTTTTTTCAAAAGCCAGCTTTTCGGCAAGGCCGATCGGTTCCACTTCAATGTACTTTGGCTTGAATTGGAACATCGTTTCATCCACAAACAGATCCTCAGTCTGTGCGCTTTGCGAAGGCCGCATTAATTCGCCATGTTCAATGGCTACATCAAGCGTGGCCAGCAATACGGCGCGGTCATGGCCAAATTCATCAAAGCAGCCCGAATGAACAAGAGACTCGAGTATTTTCCGGTTGATCATCCGCGGTGAAACCCGGAGGCAAAAATCAAACAAATCATCGAACGGGCGGTTTCGCCGTGCCCGGATGATTTCTTTCAGCGCGGCCGCCCCCAGTCCCCGGATGGCACCGAGGCTGAAACGAATCCCTTTTCCTTCCGGTTTAAAGGGATAATGGCTTTTGTTGATCGATGGCGGCAAAATATCGATTCCTTTTTGCTTGGCCTCCGCTGCATACAAAGCAATCTTGTCTTCATTTCCAATAACGGATGTTAGAAGAGCCGCCATGAAATGTTTCGGATAATGGGCTTTCAGCCAAGATAATTGCCAGGCGATAAAACTGTAGGCAACCGCGTGGCTGCGGTTAAACCCGTAGTTGGCAAAGCGAACGATCAAGTCATACGTGTCGTTTGCCGTTTTTTCATCATAGCCGTTTTTTACCGCGCCCGTTACAAAACGGCCCCGCTGTTGATCAAGGACTTCTTTCTTTTTCTTGCTGACGGCACGTCTTAAAAGATCAGCCTCCCCAAGAGAAAATCCGGACATTTTGGAAGCGATTTGCATGATCTGTTCCTGATAGACGATGACGCCGTAGGTGAAATCCAAGATCGGCTCCAAGTCGGGGTGAGGATACTGCACCTTTTCCTTTCCGTGTTTGCGGGCAATATAAACAGGGATATTTTCCATGGGTCCCGGCCTGAACAGCGCATTGACCGCAACAATGTCTTCAAATTCGGTTGGCCTTAAATCACGAAGCACTTTTCGCATCCCGCCCGACTCAAGCTGAAAAATACCGGTTGTATCCCCTTTTTGCAGCAGTGCAAAGGTTTTTTCGTCCGAAAACGGGATATCTTCAAGACGGATTTCTTTCCCTGTATCAATTTGGATGCTCTTCATCATTTGTTCAAGGAGCGTCAAGTTTCTAAGACCAAGAAAATCCATTTTGAGCAAACCGATTTCTTCCAGATCTTCCATCGGATATTGGGTGATGGGGGTACCATCCGGGCCTGCTTTGACAGGGATAATGTCAACCAGCGGGTGGTCGCTTATAATGATCCCGGCCGCATGGGTCGAAGCATGGCGCGGCAAGCCTTCAATTTTTAAAGCTGTTTCAAAAAGAAGACGGTTCCGCCCGGACTCGTTGACGAATTTGCGCAGCCGCTCCGACTCTTCATATGCTCGTTTTAAAGTGAGGCCAAGGCGCCCGGGGATAAGATTGGAAAGCATGTCCAATTCTTTTGAATGAAATCCGAAGGCACGGGCCGTATCACGAATGGCCGCTTTTGCCGCAAACGTTCCAAAAGTAATGATATGGGCGACATGCGCTTTGCCGTATTTTTCGACGACGTATTGAATGACTTGATCCCGCCGGATATCGGGAAAATCAATATCAATATCGGGAAGCGAGATTCGTTCCGGATTGAGAAATCGTTCAAACAGCAGGCCATATTTGATCGGGTCCACTTCGGTAATGCCCAGGGAATAGGCGACGAGGGAGCCGGCTGCCGACCCCCGTCCCGGGCCGGTCAAAATGCCGTTTCCGCGGGCATATTTCATAAAATCCCACACGATCAGAAAATAATCATCAAATCCCATCTCATGAATGACATGAAGCTCATATTTTAGCCTCGAGACGTATGCTTCATGATCAATGTTTCGTTCCTTCAATCCCTGAAAAGTCAGCCTGCGAAGCATTTCCCCGGCAGATTCGCCGGCCGGGACCGGATATTTCGGAAGCAAACTCCGGTTCGTTTCGATCATGACATTGCATTTTTCAGCAATTTCGATAGCGTTTTGAAGCGCCTCCGGGAAATCCGAGAACAATTGCCCCAGCTCCTGATGGCTTTTCAAGTCATAAATTCCTTCTGTCTGCCCGGCCTCCTCTGCCGCTACTTCATTTCCATCCCGGATCGCAAGCAGACAATGGTAGGCAAAGGCATCGTTTTTGTCCAAATACCGGACATCATTGGCAGCCACGACCGGGATGCCCTTGGATCGGGCGTATGTTGAAAGGGAGGTCATCCTTTCATGATCTTGGTACCTGCCGTAATTTTGCAGGCCGATATAAAAATGTTTTCCAAATATCTTTAGGAAAAGATCGATGTCGTCCTTCCGGCGGCCTGCTTCCGAACCGATCAAAACAGCAAACAATCCTCCATTGTATAATTGGAGTTTTTCCCAAGGAATCGTTTCGCTCTGCTGCATTTGGATGCAACTCGAAATCTTCAACAAGTTGGCATAGCCCGCATTATTTTCGGCAAGCAGGATAATTTTGCTGCTTTCTTCCTCATCTCCGACATCGGCGGCCATCCCGATGATCGGTTTGATTTCCGCTTTCATACAAGCTTTGTAAAAAGGAAGCACGCCGTACAAAACATGATGGTCCGTCATGGCAAGAGCGGGATAGTTTAGCCGTTTTGCCTTATCGACAAGGGCAGGTATGGAGATTGTGCTGGAAAGCATGCTGTAAGCGGTGGAAATGTTCAATTGGGGAAAGTTCAACGGATTCACCTCTTTTCCTCTTGGTTTATTTATAAAATAGAATATTGGCTCCATCCCTATTATATACTTTCTTCATATCATGATGTTTTGTCCCATATATATAATAGAGGAAGTTTATAAAACTTTGGGGATGGTAACCGTGCACGAATCATTTTTTCCGGCCTTTTTTTACTGTTATTTTGTCGCAATTGGCGTGTTGCTGGGCGGTTCAATAATCGGGGGATTGGCGGCTTTTATAACCGGAGAGCCCCTTTTGACGGAAATTGCCAACACTGCGGGAAAGGTCCGTATTTGGGCGATCATCGCCGCGATTGGCGGCACATTTGATACTGTGTACAGTTTTGAAAAAGGTTTTTTGGAAGGCGGCACAAAAGACTTGTTTAAGCAATTCCTTTTGATCCTGTCTGCGATGGGCGGTGCCAAAACCGCTTCACTCATCATTGCATGGCTTACACAGGAGCATCTTTCATGAGAATACCGCCATATTACAAGCAGCCGGCATGGCAGCGGTTTTTAGCCGGGGCTGCAGTGGGCGGCTGCATCAGCTGGCTCATATTTCTGTTCATGTTTGGGACGCTGCAGGAACGAAACAGCGCCTTAATCGAAAAGCAGGCTCTTCAAATCAAGGAGCTGAGGGGCTATATCAAAATTTGGCAAGAGGACTATCAGAAATTGAACAAGAAAAACGAAGAAATGTTAACCATTCAAAAAATCGATGTCAAAATTGCAGGTTTTGAACGGTACCGCATCACGGACCGGCAAAGCATCTTTGAGGCGGAAGAAGAGGTCAAGGAAGACTTAAAATCGTTGATCGCCAAAGATTTGACGGTTGCCTACAACAATAAAGAGATTATTAAAAAGACAGTGGAAAATAAGTCTTTTGAAATCAACGGGAAAACATACAGGCTTGAGGTGAAAGAATTATATTTTTACACAACGGTTGCCCTTGTCGCGGAAATAAAACTGGCCGACTAACCGGTAGGCTCAGCTTTTTCTGCAAACTTCCTTCACGTCCCGTATGACCTGCTCCGTTTCCTCCCATGTGTAAACGGAAGCTCCTGCCGCCAAAGGATGCCCGCCGCCATCATATTTCATGGCGATCGTATTGATCACAGGCCCCTTGGAACGCAGCCGCAGCCGAATTTGATCCTCTTCTTCTATAAAAAACGCCCATGCCTTGATTCCTTTTACGATGCCGAGCGTACTGACCAACAAGGAAGCCTCTGAAGGCAGCACGTTATATTTTTTCAGTGTTTCACTGTCAATTGAGACAAACGCAGCTCCGTCTTCATTCATCTCAAAGTGTTCCAATACATAACCCTGAAGTTTAATCATATTGGCTGAAAGCTCATACATCTGGTCATACAAATGCGAGCGGTCAAATGAATATTGAACGAGCTCCTTGGCATATTGAAATGTTTTTGCTGTTGTACTCGGATATAAAAACCGGCCCGTATCCCCGACAATGCCGGCATAAATAAGCCTTGCCGCCTCATCTGTCATCTTTAGGCCCCGTTTTTGAAACGTTTCATAAAACTCATAAATCATTTCACTCACGGAGGAGGCATTCGTATCAATCCACAAGAGATCGCCATACGGATCCTCATTTGGATGATGGTCTATTTTAATCAGCATTTCACCAAGCTTATATCTGGCATCACATATCCGTTCCTGATTGGCCGTATCGCAAACGATGACGAGCGCCCCTTCATATGCATCATCGGTAATGACATCGGGCTTGCGCAAATAATCGAGTGACGGATCGTGCTCTCCAACAGCATACACTTCTTTTTCGGGAAAAGATGCCGCCAAAATTTCAGCCAATCCTCCCTGGGATCCGTAAGCGTCGGGATCCGGCCGGACATGCCGATGAATAATAATCTTCTTATACCGTTTAATCGCTTCAAATATTTGCTCTTTCATATGTAACTCCTTTCGCTCTTTCGCAGCCTGTTCACATTTAATTAAAAGTTCGTTGGCACGGCCAGTGGCATTTCCTTGAAAATGACGTTACAATGGTGTGGAATATAAACGTTGATCTTTGGAGGTTAAAAAAGTGCCCTTTCTAGTATTTTTTATCATTCTCTCGTTCTCATTTTATATTTATTATAAAATGAAATATATAAGAAGCAGGCGGCCGATGGAAAGAAAAATGTTGAATGGCAAATCAGGCATGGCACTCGGCCTGTTTGTTGCCCTGTTTGGAATCAATCAACTTTTTCTTTTCAATACAACCGTCACGTATATCGTGGCAGCCGTCTTTATCACCATAGGCGGATTAAGTGTTTGGGCAGGATTTAGAAACTTCCGGCACCATGTTCCCTATGCCAGAGAAGAAGCCAGACAGTTGGAGCGGGAACAAAACTGATTGTAAAGCCGCTTGAAAGGCGGCTTTTTTTAAAAGTATAAATTTGAAATTTCCTCTTTCGCAAATTTGGACCAATCCGGCGGCTGACCCCTGACTTCTAAGAAAAGTATAACTTGCCAAGAAAAATTTTCATCAAAAGAAGCTTTTCTGTGTCTAGCTCCGGCGGACAGGATGTGCTAGTGCAGGCGAAGCAACAGGACAAGGAAAGCTTCGACAGCATCATCATCGCACGCAGAAAAAGCGTAAGCTTTTTCGAGGACGTCGCTGTCTGAGCCTGCCGACGGACAGGACGTCGCTGTCTAAGCCTGCCGACGGACAGGACGTCGCTGTCTAAGCCTGCCGACAGACAGGACGCCGGCGCCACAGGACGCGGCGGCCTAAGGCGGTCAGCGCCCGGCCCCTCGGGTCATAAGTCAAAACAGTCCGGGGGCGGAGCCTCCTGCGTGCTTCGCCTTATCTGCCCGTGCTGAGCAAGGCGCTTGCGCTTTCCTTCTTGTGCAAAAATATCGGGGGAAATAGAAAATGCACGGGTGAAACACGCAGTGCCCGTCCATTCTATACATCCTTATCGAAAGCCTTTATTTATCAATCAGGCGGCACATCATTAATGCTTTACCAACAATTTCGCCGTTGTTATATGCCTCAACATCCAGCTTTCCGTATTTGCGGCCGGCTTCCAATATTTTAGGAACAATTTCGATCATGCTGTCCATTTGGACAGGCTTCAGAAAATAAATGGTCATGCTCTCCACAGTGAGCTCTCCCTTTTTCTTCATTCGGAAAAACCGGTTGGCCGATTCTGCCACGATAGAAGTAAATACACCATATGAGATTGTACCAAGCTGGCTCGTCATTTGCGGCGTTACCTCGAATTGAAACGCCGGCTCTCCGCCCTCCTTGCTGCTGAACAATTGTTTCGAAACCGTATCATCCAGCGTCTCGCCAACTTGCGGCTGCCTTTGAATCATTTGAAGCGCCTTTAAGACGTCTTGGCGGCTGATAATCCCTACCAATTTCTGATGGTTATCAACAACAGGAAGAACTTCGATTGCTTCCCAGATCATCATATGTGCAACTGATGCAACACTCATTTTTTTCGAGGTGGTTATCGGATTTTTGGTCATTACCTTTTCGATTCCCAAATTGGGATCCTTCCCGATAACATCCTTTCCGGTGACCATTCCCTGCACTTTTCCATTTGCATCAATGATCGGAAACCTGCTGTGATCTGTTTTTTCTTTCAGCGCATACCAGTCGGCCACTTTTTCCGTTGTTAACATGCTGATCGTTTTTTCAAGCGGGATAAAAATATCTTCCACAAGAACGATTTCCTTTTTGATCAATTGGTCATAAATCGCCCTGTTGATCATTGTGGCCACGGTAAATGAATCATAGCTTGTCGATAAAATAGGGAGCTCCAATTCATCGGCAAGCTGCTTGACGTGATCTTCCGCATCAAATCCGCCTGTAATCAAAACGGCGGCTCCCGCCTTCAGAGCATATTCATGGGCCTTTGTCCGATTGCCGACAATCAACAAGTTGCCGGGGCCGGTATATCTCATCATCGCATCGAGCTTCATGGCGCCGATGACAAATTTATTGAGCGTTTTATGAAGGCCCGCCTTCCCCCCCAATACTTGTCCATCTATAATATTGACGACTTCCGCAAAGGTCAGCTTTTCGATATTCTCTTTTTTCTTGCGTTCGATCCGAATGGTGCCGACCCGTTCGATTGTACTGACGTACCCTCTGTTTTCAGCATCTTTAATGGCTCTGTACGCCGTTCCTTCACTCACATTTAAAGCTTTCGCAATTTGACGGACGGAGATTTTTTCGCCAACGGGAAGGCCGTCGATATGACGAATGATTTGTTCATGCTTCGTTGACAAGCTTTTCACCCTTTTCCTGAACCGTACAGTTATTTATTATTTCCATTATATCGGGAAAAGCCCGCTGCATCAAACTTATGACTAACCATTGGCCCGCATTCTTTTGCCTTTGGTATTTTTTTGGCCGGTTTTCATTAGATTTTTTTTTCGGGTTTTTTTTGGAAACAGAATTGCTGCCAAATTCCCGGCAAAAACGAGAAGAGCAAAGACAATCCATGAGATCGAGAATATACTTTCCAGTCCCGGACCATATATGTCCATCCTCGGCACCGCCATGTAAATAAGAGCGCAACATAACAACAGGCAAAGCAGGTATCGGTTGTTCATGTAAAAACCCCCTCCATACAACTTACGAGTGTATGCAGGGGGTTATGCTTAAAGTTCGATGGCGTCGCCCGGTTTCATTACTTTCCCGTTCAGGCCTTCTTTCAGCATCCCGATAAATTGGCCGGGATCCTGCTTGATTGGCGGAAATGTATTATAGTGGATCGGAACAACAGTTTTTGCTTGCAGGAATTCTGCTGCCAGTGCGGCATCCTCCGGTCCCATTGTAAAGTTGTCGCCGATCGGCAAGAAAGCAAGATCAATGGGGTGACGCTCACCGATTAGCTTCATATCTGAAAACAGCGCTGTATCACCCGCGTGATAAATTGTTTTTCCTTCAGTCATGAACAGCACGCCTGCAGGCATTCCCAAATAAATGATTTGCTGATCTTCCGTAAAAATCGCCGATCCGTGAAAAGCCTGTGTAAATTTAATTTTTCCAAAGTCAAACTCGCGGGATCCGCCAATGTGCATCGGGTGCGTTTGAACCCCTTGCCATCCGATATATGTAGCAAGTTCATTCGGTGCAACAACGAGGGAATGGCATCGTTTGGCCAGCTCAACCGTATCTCCGACATGATCCGAATGCCCGTGGGTTAAGATAATCACATCGGGGTTTTCGTTTTCTGCCTTTAAATCAGTCAGCTCGTTGCCCGTAATAAACGGGTCGATCAATATTGTGTTGCCGTTCGTTTCAATTTTAACGATCGAATGTCCGTGATAAGATATCTTCATCTTGCAGCAGCACTCCTTTTTTTTAAAAATTCCTCAACTAAAATCATTCTAAACCATTTGCAGTTTTCCTGCCAAATAATCTATATTTCTTTCATGCAAACGCTTAACATGATATTGTATTTAATAAAGAAAAAGGGAGTGATTGGCCATGAATCGAAGGCTTCAAAACTTGAAAGATGGACTGAAACGAAAACAAATTGACGCGGCTTTTGTAACCTCGCCTGACAATGTTTTTTATTTGACAGGTTTTCAATGTGAACCTCACGAACGGCTGCTCGCCCTCATCATATTTCAGGAGAAAGAACCGATTCTTGTTTGTCCGAAAATGGAGGCGGAAGAGGCAAAACAGGCCGGATGGAACGAGGAAATTATCGGATATAGTGATGCGGACGATCCTTGGAACCTTATTGAAAAACGCATTAGTGCCCGCCTGAATAAGATAAAGTCCATTGCAATCGAAAAAGACCATTTAAATATTGCAAGGTTCGAAGAATTGCAGAGACTGTACCCGGATGCTTCATTTCTCCCTGCCGAACCATTTCTCAACGAACTGCGCCTGATCAAAGACAGCAAAGAAATCGAGCTATTGCAAAAAGCGTGTGAACTTGTTGATTTTGCAGTGGAAGTTGGCGTCAATGAAATAGCGGAAGGAAAAACAGAAGTTGACCTTGTTGCGGCCATTGAATACGAAATCAAGAAAAAAGGAGCCGGGATGGCCTTTTCTTCGACCGTTCTCGTCGGGGCAAACGCGGCTTCCCCGCATGGTATACCAGGAGACACGAAAATAAAACAGGGAGATTTCGTCTTATTTGACCTGGGTGTTTCTTATAACGGATATTGTTCCGACATTACCAGGACAGTTGCCTTTGGCGAGGTAACTGATGAACAGAAAAAGATTTACGAAACCGTTCTTAAAGCCCAGGAAACGGCCATTCAGCTTACGAAACCGGGGATTCCGGCAAACGAACTGGACATTGCGGCACGAAAGATCATCTCAGAGGCCGGATATGGCGAATATTTCTCCCACCGGCTGGGACACGGTCTTGGAATCGGCGTACACGAATATCCGTCCGTGAACGAAACAAATGAACTTGAACTGGAACCAGGCATGGTTTTTACCATCGAGCCGGGAATTTACATACCGGGCTTTGCGGGGGTGCGGATTGAGGATGACGTGCTCGTAACTGAAAACGGCGTACGGGTGCTGACGACATATCCAAAAACGCTGCAAATAGTAGAATAATCGGAGTTGGAACGTGATAGGGGTTTGCCGTTACTGGAAGTTAGAGCAGAAATCTGCGTGCTGCCCCGCTCGTATTCTGCGGCGTTCAAGCAAAATCCGTAAAAAACCACCCGGGAAATCCCGGGTGGCAGCTTTTTTTGATTATAATAATTCTTTTGCGTCAACGAATTCGTAGCCAAGGTCTTCTGCAACGGCTTTGAATGTAACTTTTCCATCAAGGACGTTGATTCCTTTGAAAAGAGCTTCGTTATCCAAGCAAGCTTGCTTATAGCCCTTGTTGGCAATTTGAAGTGCATAAGGAACTGTTACGTTGGTCAATCCCATCGTTGATGTTTGTGGAACAGCCCCAGGCATGTTGGCGACAGCATAGTGAACAACGCCATGTTTTTCATATGTTGGATTGTCGTGTGTTGTCACTCTGTCACTCGTTTCAAAAATACCGCCTTGGTCGATCGCGATGTCAACAAGCACAGATCCTGGCGACATGGATTTAACCATTTCTTCGGAAACAAGTTTAGGCGCTTTAGCTCCAGGAATCAGGACCGCACCGATCACCAGGTCGGAATCTTTCACTGCATTGGCGATGTTGAACGGGTTTGACACTAATGTTTTAATATCGTTGCCGAAGATATCGTCAAGCTGGCGCAGACGATCTACATTCAGGTCGATAACTGTTACGTCGGCACCAAGTCCAACTGCCATTTTCGCAGCGTTTGTACCGGCTTGTCCGCCACCGATAACGGTCACTTTTCCACGTTCCACACCCGGGATGCCCGCAAGAAGTTTTCCTTTTCCTCCGTATGTTT
Source organism: Siminovitchia jepli (assembly GCF_047228825.1). Classification (NCBI taxonomy): domain Bacteria; kingdom Bacillati; phylum Bacillota; class Bacilli; order Caryophanales; family Bacillaceae; genus Siminovitchia; species Siminovitchia jepli. Next base: position 27,006 of record NZ_JBFEGN010000030.1, on the reverse strand, counting down.
TGGAAAGGAATTGCGCACCGATTTGTGTAGCCATTCTTCCTGCAACTTCACTCATTGGGGAAAGAAGCGGAAGTGAGCGGTTTGGAAGCTGTACAGTTTCATAAGCAATGGCAACCACTTTATTTTCTACAAGTGCTTTCGTCAAAGCCGGTTCTGCTGCAAGATGCAAGTATGTGAAAAGGACCAACCCTTCACGGAAGTAACCGAACTCTTCCTCGAGAGGCTCCTTAACTTTCATGACCATTTCGGCATCCCAAGCTTCTTTGGCGCTGTTGACAATTTTCGCACCAGCTTGGACATACTCTTCGTCGGTAAAACTTGATCCAAGCCCCGCACCTGTTTCGATATGTACTTCATGTCCTGCTTGGGTTAATGTATATGCACCGGCAGGTGTCATGGCTACACGATTTTCATTGCTTTTAATTTCCTTAGGTACACCAATAATCATCATACTTCCTCCTAACATGTTCTAACTAGCCACATCTAGAATATATCACTTTCATTCTTTAAACGAAAGCATTCCAGAAAAACATTTTTAGTATTTTCGTGAACAAACAGGGATGCATGAAAACATCCCTGTTTAATATCCCCGTTATCATTAGTTTTTATGATGATGAAAAACTTCTTTAATGGTTGAAATAATGAAATCGACATCTTCATCTGTACAGGAAAGTGGTGGGGATAATGTCAAAATATTGTTATAGCCTGCCACTGTATCTCCATTTTTCCCAATAATGAGCCCTTTTGCCCTGCATTCGGAGATGATCTTGCCTACCCGTTCATTGTTTGCAGGTTCCTTCGTTTCTTTATCTTCAACCAATTCAATGCCCATCAGGAAGCCCATGCCCCGAATATCGCCAACGCAAGGATGGTCCTTTAGTTCTGCCAGCTCATTCTTTAAGCGCTCTCCCAACTTTGCAGAACGGGCTACGAGATTTTCCCTTTCCATTATTTCCAGGTTTTTCAACGCCAACGCACACGCTGCAGGGTTGCCGCCGAATGTATTGACATGGCGGAAATGGCTGTTTTCTTCGCTTTTCTTGAATACTTCGTAAATGTCTTTTCTGACAGCCGTTACCGACAGAGGCAAGTACGCACTTGTCAGTCCTTTTGCCATGGAAATAATGTCGGGCTTTATATTGAAATGCATATGGCCGAACATTTTACCTGTTCTTCCAAAGCCGCAAATCACTTCGTCAATGATGAGAAGAACCCCATACTTCTTGCATATTTCCTGAACCTTCTCCATGTAGACAGGATGTGGAATAATGACTCCACCACCGGTAATGAGCGGTTCCATAATGATGCCGGCAATCGTTTCCTTTTGTTCCCAAATAATTTTTTCCTCAAATTCCCGGGCTTTTTGAATATTAAATTCTTCTACCGACATTCCTGCCGGCCTTCTATAGCTGTCCGGCGGCGCCACATGCAAGAAACCCGGAACAAGCGGTTCATATTTATATTTTCTTAACGCCTGCCCCGTTGCCGACAACGCCCCCATTGAGCTGCCATGATAGGCGCGGTAGCGGGAAATGAATTTGAAGCGGGAAGACTCCCCATTTTGCTGATGATATTGCCTGGCAATCTTAAAGGCTACCTCGTTCGCGTCAGATCCGCTGTTGGAGTAAAAAATCATATAATCGTCATCCAAGTATTCATTTAATTTTTCAGCAAGGTCAATTGCTGGCTGGTGGCTTTGGGTCATCGGCGTATACGTCATTTTAATCATCTGGTCATAGGCCGCTTTCGCGAGCTCTTCTCTTCCGTATCCTACATTTACACACCACAAACCTGACATGCCATCCAGCACTTTGTTTCCCTTATGATCGGTCAGCCAGGCCCCTTTCGCTTCTGTAAAAACGGTCGGCGGGCTTGCTTCGCTATAAGGGGAGATATGGTGCCAAACATTTTGGCGGTCTCTATCAATCAATGAATCTGTTTGGGTTGTTGCCATGTCCTTTCTCCTTCCTGTCGTCTGTTATAACCTTCCAGGTATAAAATGATATTAATAGGCGTGACGCTGCGTCACCATTTTCTTGCGCGTGTAAAATTCGATGCCATCGCGTCCGTTGGCATGAAGATCCCCGTAGAATGACTTTTTGTAGCCGGAGAATGGGAAAAATGCCATTGGTGCGGGTACTCCCAGATTAATGCCAAGCATGCCAGCGTCGATTTCTTCCCGGAACTTGCGGATTGCTTTCGCACTGTCGGTAAAGAGGCAGGCACCATTCGCGAATTCGGATTTATTTGTAAAAGCAATCGCTTCATCCAAGTCTTTCACGCGGACAACGGACAAGACCGGGGCGAATATTTCTTCTTTCCAAATTTTCATGTCTTGTGTTACATTTTCAAAAATAGTCGGACCGACAAAGTAGCCGCCTTCCGATAGTGACTCATCCTTGCGGCCGTCACGCACAAGTTTCGCTCCTTCTTCGATGCCCGATTCAATGTAGCCCAGTGTTTTTTCTTTATGGGCATCACGAATAACCGGGCCAAGGAATACATCTTCCTGAAGACCGTCTCCCATTTTGATGCTGTCGGCTTTTTGCACAAGCTTTTGAACCAATTCATCGGCAATGTCTTCCACAGCCACAACAACGGAACAGGCCATGCAGCGCTCACCAGCCGAACCGAACGCAGCATTGAAAATGTTTGTTGCCGCTGATTCCAAGTCTGCGTCCGGAAGGACGATCGTATGGTTTTTGGCCCCGGCAAGCGCCTGAACCCTTTTTCCATGGGAAGTACCTGTTTTATACACATATTCTGCAACCGGTTGTGAGCCGACAAAGGAGACCGCCGGAATATCGGGATGGCTTAAAATGCCGTTTACGACATCATGGGCACCGTGAACAATGTTAAATACCCCTGCAGGGAGCCCCGCTTCCTGAAGCAATTCTGCCAAACGATTGGCAAGAAGCGGGGTTCTTTCAGACGGCTTTAAGACAAATGTGTTGCCGCAGGCAATGGCGAGCGGGAACATCCAGCAAGGAACCATCATCGGGAAGTTGAACGGTGTAATCCCGCCAATAACGCCCAACGGATAGCGATACATCCCCGATTCGATATTAGTGGCGATATCAGGAAGCTGCGTTCCCATCATCAAGGAAGGCGCTCCAGCCGCAAATTCAACACACTCAATTCCCCTTTGAACCTCTCCATATGCCTCGTTGAAATTTTTGCCATTCTCGATTGTAATGAGCCGCGCCAGCTCATCCCACTCTTTCACAAGAAGCTGGTGGTATTTGAATAAAATTCTTGCACGCTGCGGAACAGGCGTGTTTTTCCATGTTTTAAAGGCTTCTTTAGCGGCCTGGACTGCTCCATCCAAATCCCCTTTCGTTGAAATTGGTACTTTGGCCAGCAGTTCACCTGTTGCCGGATTTGGCACGTCCTCATATTTTTCAGTCTTTGATTTTACCCATTGTCCATTTATAAAATTTGCAAGCGTTTTCGTATTTTTTGCCACTGTACTCAACTTTTCTCCTCCTAATCTTTACTAGATTAATGGTTGACTCTAAAGTACTTTCACTTCATAATCAATTTTACAAACAATTCGCAAGCAAATCATTATACAAAGTGTAAAATGTTGGAACCATTCATTTTACATATTGGGGGCCACCGTCATGATGAATGAATTTACGTTAAAGGTAAAGGATATTCTTTCAAGGGAGCATTTTAAACATGCAAAGGTTTTGGCGGGTTCGAGAGGATTGGGCCGGATTATCCGCTGGGTGCACGTATTGGAAGTAGCGGATTTCGAGTCACTCATCCACGGTGGGGAATTGATTCTGACAACAGGTGTCGGGCTCCAAACCGATTTTCATGTCCAGCTTACATTTGTTAAAAAGTTGATCCAATCGAATGCGGCCGGCATTTGTATCGAGAGGGGGCAATATTTTCGGGAAATTCATGAGGACATATTGGAGCTGGCGAACGAGCATGATTTTCCTATTATCCTGTTTGAAGAAACGGTAAAATTCGTGGATATTACGCAAGATCTCCATAGCTTGATTATTAATAGACATTATGACTTGTTAAGTTACCTCGATACTTCTTCGAGAAAATTCATCGAACTGTCCATGTCCTCCAATGGCATCTTAAAAATTTTACAGGAGCTGTATCAATATTTCCATCATACCGTTATGTTTTTGCCTGCTGAAGGCAGGGGCTTTTATTTTCCTGCAGACCAAAAGGAACTACATGATATAGCTGTACACTATTTCGAAATGGATAAAAATAAAATCCGCCAACAGCAGACCATCAACATTGAAAATGAGACTTTCGTGGTCATGCCGGTAAAAGGACCCGGACACACATGGGGATGCCTTTTCCTCCATACTACCAGCTCCGCACCGGAAGAATTTCATTATCTCATTCTTGACCGGGCAGCCCTGTCGATTGCACAAATCATGTTAAGGAACAGGACAATCGAGGAAAGGAAGCAGCATTCCGAAGATAAGTTCGTACGGAATATTTTGCAGGGGCGGGAGTTTGATGAAAACGAAATGCACACCCACCTGCCATTTATGCATATGGACATGTGTTTTCGGGTATTTGTCCTTCAATTTCAACCGTTCGACCAGGAATTCAGCGAAGAAGAATGGGAAGACATTAACTTGCAAAGGACAATGCTGATACGGTCCCTTTTTAAAAGGCATGGATTTTCCCCCGCTGTATCAGCTACAAAGGATGAAATCGCAGTGATTGCAGCGTTTATTGGGGAAGAAAAAGAAAAGGCAGTGGAAAATTTAAAAAGAATCATCCAGCATATAGATGAAAATAACGAGAAAAAGCTTTTGTTCGGAAAGAAATACGCCATCGGAATTGGCCGAGATTATTCCCGGCTAGAGCAATTAACAAAAAGCTATAAAGAGGCAAAAGAAGTGATCGGCATTCACGCGAACGTTTATTTATATGATGAGATTGGAATTTACAGGCTATTTCTTCCATTAAAAAATACCGGCGAACTTGAAGCATATGTATTGGATTATCTGGGACCCATACTGGAATACGACAGAACAACAGAAAGTGATCTTTTTCAAACCTTAAAAGTGTATCTTGAATGCGGCGGGGCTAAAAAAGAGGCAGCCGAGAAACTGTTTATCGTCCGGCAAACCCTTTATCACCGGCTTGAAAAAATCGAGCAGCTGCTGGGTTCAGATTTCATGAATCCGAATAAAAGGATTGCGATCGAAACCGCTTTGAAAGCATATGACTTGATTAAAGCAGTGAAATAAAAGTGGATAGTGACTGTCTTCCTTTTTTGACAGTCACCATCTTATCTGTGTAACATTACATATCCAATTTGAAAGGATCCTTTCCACCGCTCTTTTTTACAGCCCTCATTCTAAGGAGTAAAACAATGGCTCCCGTCATCATCCAGGAAAAACCGACCGTTATGCCAATGGCATCCATTCCAAATAGAATGTTTAAGCAAACAAACACCCCAAGTAGAGGAAACAGCAAATGAAGCAAAAGATACTTTCCTGACCGCTGTTTCTTTTTCATGAAAAATGCGACAAAAACAGAAATGTTGACACATGTGAACCCGATCAGTGCCCCGAATACCATGATGGAAAAAATAAGGGACAAAGGAAGCAGCAAGGCTCCGCAATAACCGGTTACCGCCAAAATCATAATGCTCGCATACGGACTTTTATGCTTTGGATGGAGCCGGGCGAAAATAGCCGGCAGCACCCTGTCACGCCCCATGCCGTATAAAATCCGCGATCCGGAAGATTGGCCGGCCAGTCCAGTCGCAATGCCTGTAATGGCAATAATCACCGTACAGACAGTCGCCAACGCGCCGCCCCCGACCTTTGTTGCGATTTCAAAGAAAGCCGTATCCTGTGATGAAAAAGCGTTAAAGTCAGGCGCAACGAGTGTTGCAAAATAAACTTGTAAAATATAGAAAAAAGAAGCAAACAGCAAAGCAATGACCGCCGCCCTTCCAACGATCTTTCCCGTTTCTTTTGAGTCCTCGGCCATTGTTGTTACAGCATCGAATCCAAGATACGATAATACCGCAATAGAAGCACCGGCAGCAAGCGCATCCATCGAAAAAGTATTGATATTAAAAATGCCTTCTATTTCAAAAAGATTGCCTATTCCGCCCGCACGGACCAGATGTATCATAGCAAACAGAATAAAAATAACCAAACTGAACAGCATGGCCGCGGTCATCACCATATTGACCCGGGCTGTAATCACCGTACCGTAATAATTGAATAAAGTAATCGGAACAAAAAATACGAGCAACATTATCCAATAAGGAACATTTGGCAATAATTCCAAAGAAAACAGAGCACTCAATTTTGTCAGCAAAATCGGCATCATTAAATAATCAAGCAAAATGGTCCAGCCTGCGATAAAGCCGACAGCCGGGTGGATCGCTTTAGCCGTATAGCTGTATGTCGAACCTGCGGCCGGAAAAGCGTTCGCCATTTTTCCATAACTGGCTGCTGTAAAAATCATTGCCACAAGCGCAACGAGATAGGAAAGGACGGCATGCCCCCGGGAAACCATGGACAATTCGCCAAACAGCGTTTGCGCGGAAACCGGGGCCATAAAAACGAGTCCAAATACAACCAAATCCTTGGTTTTGAACACTTTCTTCAATTGGTCAGCATCCGTAGCTGCATAAGGTTTCTGGATCGCTGCATCAGATGTTCTGCTCGCTTCCACTCGGAACACTTCCTTTCTTTTGAAATCGGTTACTAGATTTGGAGAAAAGAAGACTGTCCCAAAAAAGTCTTTTTTTATCCTGGGACAGTCATTCATCAGATGTTTAAAGCACTTTTTGTTCAAACGCTTTGATGGAATCGGAAAGAGTGTCGATGATCGTTTCAATGTCCTGCTTTTGGACAATTAACGGAGGTGCGATCGCTACGCAGTTGATTCCCCCGAATGTGAGCGGCCGCAAAATAAGATTGCGCTTCTTGCACTCGTCCACAACGGCCATGGCCGCATATACATCAGGCGCAAAGCCCTCACCTTTTTCACGGTCCTTGAACAATTCGATGCCGGCCATCAACCCGATTCCTCTTGCCTTCGCAGTAATCTCGTGCTTTTCTTCCAGGTATTTCAACCCTTTTAACAGCTCTTCTCCCATAAGGCGGGCATTTTCAACCAAGCCTTCATTTTCGATGATTTCAATATTCCTGAGTGCCACTGCACACGCTACCGGATGTCCGCTGTATGTGAATCCATGGAACATAGGGCCTTCTGACATGTCTGCCAATTCATCTCTGAGCTTGCTTGACATCATCACGGCACCCAACTGAACGTAGCCGCTTGTAATCCCTTTTGCAACACTCATCAGGTCAGGAACGACATCCCAGTTCTCAACGCCGAACATGTTACCAGTTCTTCCGAAGCCTGTTATGATTTCATCCGTTATCATGAATATATCATGCTCATCACAAAGTTCACGAATGGCTTTGAGATATCCCTCCGGTGGAATGTTGACGCCACCGACCCCTTGGACAGGCTCCAAAATGACTGCCGCGATATTGTCCGGCCCCTCTTTTTCAATGATCCCCCTGATGCTTCTTTCGTAATTCGGGTGAGACTTGTCCCCTTTTTCGCACTCTGTCTGATATGGCAAAGCGTGAAGGAATCCCGGTGCAATCTCCGTAATCATCTCTTTAAATTCGGGTACCCCTGTGGCACTTGTTGTTCCCATTGCAACGCCATGGTATCCATTTTCCAAACCGATGATTAATCTTTTTTCCGGCTTACCTTTCAACTTCCAATAGTGACGGACAATTTTAAAGGCTGTTTCATTGGATTCGGATCCGCCGGAAGTAAAGAAAGCCACATCCAAGTCGCCGGGTGCGATGCTGGCAAGCTTTGTTGCCAATCGAATAACCATTTCGTGAGATTGGTTGAAAAAGGAGGATCCATAGGAAAGCTTCATGATCTGCTCACTGGCTGCAGCCGCCAGCTCTTTACGTCCATAGCCCACATTAACATTCCACAAAGCGGATACACCGTCAATGTACTCTTTACCTCTAACGTCTGTCAGACGGATACCCTTTCCTGATTCGAAAATCAGTTCAGGTCCTTCGGTCTGCTGCTGTTTAATCGGAGTAATCGGATGTAAAAAGTGCTTTTTGTCCAGTTCACGCAGTTCTTCCAAACTTACTTGAGCAGTTGCTGTTGTTTTCATCATTGATCATTCCTCCTAAAAATGTGATGTGAAAATATATTGACAGTACGGCTCAAGCGCCATACCAATCGATCGCACCAGGATTCAAGTCCACCCATACGTGTTTCGTTTCGGTATACATGTCCATGGCCTGAACACCCAGCTCCCGGCCGAATCCGCTTTGTTTTGTGCCGCCGAATGGAGCGGCACTGTCGAGCAGGCTGTATGTATTGATCCAGACCGTTCCGGCTTTGAGGCCCCTTGCAATTCTGTGACCGCGTTTGATATCATTTGTCCAAATGCCGGCAGCCAGGCCATAAATCGTATCATTCGCTTTTCTTAATGCATCCTCTTCATCCTTGAATCGGATAACTGAAGCAACAGGGCCGAAAATTTCTTCCTGGGCAATTCTCATTTCATTGGACACATTTTCTAAAATCGTTGGTGTATAGAAATATCCATTTTCAGCAGCTAGCCTTTCTCCACCTGTAAGCAGCGAAGCACCGTCATCCAGACCTGCAGCCACATAATCTTCTATTCTTTCAAGCTGTGTCTCGGAAATTTGCGGTCCCATTTGCGTGGACATTTCCAATTGATTTCCAACCTTTATGGACTTTGCCTGTTTTATAAAGGCATCCATAAAGTCGTCATAGATGGAGTCCTGCACAAAAATGCGCGATCCTGCGGCACAAACTTGTCCTTGTGCAAAGTAAATGCCGAAAGCAGCCATTTTTACAGCGTTCTCAATATGTGCATCTTCAAAAATGAGATTGGGTGACTTTCCCCCAAGCTCAAGTGAGAGCGGTTTCAAGTTTTCGCTGGCTGCCTGCATGATGAATCGCCCTGTTGCCGTGGATCCGGTAAAGGCAATCTTGTCAATGCCCGGATGGGATGCCAATGCACTTCCTGCTTCTTTTCCAAAACCCGGTACAACGTTGACAACGCCGTCCGGTATGCCTGCTTCCTGAAAAATTTCCATGAGTTCAAGCAAACTGGAAGGTGTTTGCTCTGCCGGTTTAATGACAACCGTATTTCCCGCGGCCAGCGCCGGAGCAATTTTCCACATGGCCAACATCAGTGGGAAATTCCAGGGTACGATGGCACCGACCACTCCCAAAGGTTCCCGGAGAGTGTAATTGAGCCTGTCAGGCGGAGATGCCAATGTTTCACCCTGAACCTTATTGGCCAGGCCCGCATAAAACTCCAGCACATCAATCGTTGCCGGTATTGCGATAAACTGTGTTTCCTTGATCGTCAAACCGCATTCCCGGGATTCCACTTCGGATAGATACTCCAATTTTTCCCTCATTTTCAAGGCTGCCATAAACAGCAATCTTCCTCTTTCACCAGGTGGCATGTTTTTCCATTTGCTTGATTCAAACGCTTTTCTAGCCGCTTGGACTGCGCGGTCCACATCTTTCTTTCCGGCTTCCGCCACAACGGCATTCACCTCTCCCGTTCCGGGATTATACGTTTCAAACGTTTTTCCGGAATAAGCATCTGTCCATTTGCCATCAATAAACAGCTTGTATTCTTTTGTCATTGTCAATCTCCCTTCAAAGTTATATTGAATATGGTGAGAATTTAACTTAAACTAATAATAGATCAAAAGACTTACTGAAAACTTACAAAATTACTTACACATCAGAGCTGAAATTGACATTTACACTTGCAATGCTATTAAATGACAGCGGATACATACGGGAGGTTTTCATTGAATTACATATGAGAGGAGAATTGTAATGAAGATCGAGGAAAATAAATTACAAATGCCTGATTCCTCTCCATCTTTGATAAGAGACCGTTTGTTTGCCGAATTGGATCAATCCATTGACAATACTTCCTTGATTGTCGTCGCGGCAGACAGCGGTTATGGAAAAACGATGTTGATTTCAACTTATTTGCGAAAAAAAAACATTTCCACGGTATGGTATCAATTAGGAAATACCGATCGGTATGCCCACATTTTTCTCAGTTATTTGAAAGCAGGCATCTGTAAAGAGATGGATGTCGATGCTTCTCCCGCCATCATTCCTGCTGAAAGTACAGAGGATGAATGGGATGCTCTCCTCTCCCTGTTGTCAAAACGAACAGAGCCCCTCTTTCTTGTTTTTGACGACTATCAATGGGTTGATCAGAGCCCGGAAATTGAGCCGCTCATGATTGAATTAATAAACGCATCTTCGGCGGTCAAAGTGATAGTCATTAGCAGAGGCCGTCCCACATTGCCGATTGCTAGATTAAAAGTGGAGCGCAAATATAAAGAATTAACCACTTCGGATCTGGCATTTACCCTTGAGGAGACACGGAATTTTTTCAATGAAATGAATCAACTGCAACTCGAAGAGCAAGAAATCCAGTTTATCTTTGAAAGAACCGAAGGCTGGATCGCCAGTTACCAGCTAATCCTTGGAATGATTGGAAAGATGAACCATCAGGAGCGTTTTTCCTTATGGTCTTCTTTTCCAAACGTTCAGGACATTTATGATTATTTATCTGCGGAAGTTTTACAGGTGCAGCCAGATTACATCAAAGCTTTTTTATACAAAACCAGCCTGTTTTCCGAGCTGGATCCCGTGATTATTGATGAGTTTTTGGGAATAGATCATTCCGAAGACATATTAAACCATTTACTAAACCAGCATTTGTTCGTATACAGCGACCACCAGGGCATTATCCGTTATCATCGGCTTTTCCGGCAAGTGTTATATCAAAACTTTAAAGATATGAAGAAAGACGATTACAAGAAAGAACATATTAAACTTGCCGCGATTTATGAAAGCCGATATGAACTGATCAATGCCTTTGCACATTACACAATTGGAAAAGATTATTTTAAAGCGGCAAAAGTAATGGGATTGATCCGGGATCTGTATAATCCTGTAGAATCAATGCTCTTACTGGATGGCTGGCTTGAGGAAATTTCTGCAGGTGAATCATTTGCAAATAATACGTTATTTTTAATTCGCTGCGTTCCTCTTGCCACCTTACAAGAATTAACAACTCTATTTGAAGAAAATATATCCCTGTCCAAGAAAAAGAAAAATGAATTGTGGCTTTGTAATCTGCAACACCGCCTTGCCACTATTTATTTAATGCGCGGAGATATTGTAAGGGCTGAACATCTTTTCCAAGAATCATTAAAAAGCGCCGAGCAATTTCACGACCATGCCATGAGTGCATTAAATTTAATCCTGATTGCCGAGATTAATAGATATTTAAAAAAGTACGACACTGCCATTGAATATGTCAGAAAAGCCGTCATTGTTTCTGAAAAATACAGGATTGCGCATACAAGAATTCACTCTCTGGACACATTGGCAACCATTTATATGGATAAGGGAAATGTGGAAAAAGCGGCCCCTTGCATCCAAAAAGCGGCGACAATCTGCCAGGAGCAGGATAAATCCTCCCTGACTTTCATTTATACAACAATGGGCAGATTGTTCAGTATAAAAGGAGATTTCACTGAAGCAATTAAATGGGGAGAAAAAGCGGTAAGCATAGCGAAAAGCTTTAACAATGACTTTGACATTGGGTGGTCCAATCATGAGCTCGGGGAAAGTTACATGAAATGCGAGAAATTTAAAGAAGCGAAAAGCTGCTTGGAGAAAGCATATCGTGCATTTGCTTTATTTACACATTACCAGTGTATGGTTGGCATATCGATGTTCCACTTGTATAATTTGCTCGGCGATTCTGTGAGGGCAAAAGAAACATATCAAAAAATGAAAGACATTTGTCAAAAAAATAATTTTTATTGGCTCATCGACCGCCTAAGGACAAAAACAGAAGCCAAAGTGATAGACAAGCCCCAAAAACCTCTTGTCATTCAAACTCTTGGCCGTTTTCAAATTACGTATAATGAAAAGCCTGTCACGATTAAAAGGCATTCCAGCCTTCGCCTTCTTCAGTATTTTATTGCCCATTATCAGAAAAAAATAGAGAAAGACTTGATCATCGATTCCGTCTTCCCGGAAGGATCACTCGGAAACATGGACAATCTTTTTAACGTTTCCCTTTCCGTGCTGAGAAAAACGCTGGAACCTGGTCTTTCATCAGGCGTACACTCCCGCTTTATTAAGAGGCATGGAAACCAGTATGAGCTGGATGTGAGCGAAATCGATTTGGACATCCACCGGTTTATGGAGCTTGTTCGTGATAAAAGGAATATCAAAAACTTGAAAAAAGCGGAAGAATTGTACAAGGGCGACTTTTTGGAGGAATATCCATACGAAACGTTTTTAGAACAGGAGCGGGAATATTTCAGAAAAACGTATATCCAGACTGCCCGTACGATTGCATTGTACGAATACGAAAAAAAAGATGTACAGAATTGTTTTAGGCTGTATGAAAAAATGATCAGCCGTGATCCGTTTGATGAGGAACTTTGTTTTGAATACATTGAGCTGCTGCTGCGGGAAAACAAAGTTTCAAAAGCAACCCATACCGCCCAAAAAATGAAACTCTTATTTGAAAATGAAATGGGAATTTGCATCGAAGCACAGCTGAAGGATATATTTTCAAAGTACAAAATACAACAGGCTTACACATAACGGAAAAAGTAAAAATGGTACTGGTGGACAGGTTACTGAAAAAAACAAGAAATCGACCATAATAGAGCCGTTTTAAAAAAAAAGAGAGATGATTAAATGTTGAGATATATATTCATGTTTATTTTATTAACACCGATTAATTATTTTATTATAGAAGATTTATCGTTTGTTGATTCTATTCAAATTTCTGTTTTAGTTTTAGTCTTTATGATCTTGATGGATTTGTACGATAAAAAAAAGAAAAGCTAATCCACAGTATAAGTGGTTGAGTGTTACCCTAGCGTGACACTCTTTTTAATTTGAATATCGACTATATGCATGGTTTTGTATTGATATGTGGGAAACTCCAAAAAATGTTGTGCACGAATTCAGCACGATATGCACTAAAATTTGATTTATTTGCACGAATCCATTATTTGAATCCTTACATGCAAGACTGGGGCAAAATCCGGCAAAAATCAAAAAACCGCAAGAAATCAAATTTGAAAACCTTGATTTCTTGCGGTTACTTTCGGGACTTAAACGCATTTCAATGATTTTTTATTTATGTTTTTTACAATATCTTGCTCAAAAAGGCTTTCGTCCGTTCATGCTGTGAATTGCTGAATAGTTGATTAGGTTCATTTTCTTCCACAATATAACCGTCATCCATAAAAATCACCCGATCACCGACTTCACGGGCGAAGCCCATTTCATGTGTGACGACGATCATGGTCATGCCGTCTTTAGCCAGCTGCTTCATGACTTCCAAAACTTCGCCGACCATTTCGGGGTCCAGGGCGGACGTTGGTTCATCAAACAGCATGACTTTTGGTTCCATGGCCAAAGCGCGGGCAATGGCGACCCGTTGCTTTTGGCCGCCGGAAAGTGAATCCGGGTAAGCGGACGCTTTTTCGGAAAGGCCTACCTTGGCCAGCAGGTCGACCGCTTTTTGCTCGGCTTCCTGTTTCGACAGGCCTTTTACATGAATCGGGGCCATTGTAATGTTTTCCAAAATCGTTTTGTGCGGAAACAAATTAAAGTGCTGGAAGACCATGCCGACATTTTTGCGGACTTCATTGATGTCCGTTTTTTTATTGGTCAAGTCTTTGCCGTCGACGATCACTTGTCCTCCAGTGACGGCTTCAAGCAGATTGAGGCAGCGTATGAACGTTGATTTCCCGGAACCCGAAGGGCCGATTATCACGACCACTTCCTGCGGCTTTACTTCAAGCGTGATATCTTTAAGAACTTCGTTGTTGCCAAAGGATTTTTTTAAATTTTTTACAGAGATCATTCCATCCTCATTCTCCTTTCAATATAGTTCATTAGCTGTGTTAAAGAAAGAGTGAGGATGAGGTAAATAATGGCGACTGTAATATACGGTTCCCATACGCGAATGTGTGCCCCCTGTGCCGCACGCCCCCAATACATCAATTCGGGGGCAGCGATAATGGCCGCCAATGATGTTTCTTTTAACAATACAATAAATTCATTACCGAGAGGAGGGATCATCCGCTTGATTGCCTGCGGCAAAATAACGAGTTTCATCGCTTGGTTATGGCTCATTCCGAGAGAACGAGCCGCTTCCATTTGCCCCTTGTCAATCGATTGGATTCCTGCGCGAAAAATTTCCGCAATGTACGCCGAAGCGTTAAGAGAAAGGGCAATGATGGCAGATACAATAGGATTGGCTGGCGTCATAAAGAGCGGTACAACCCCAAAGTGGATGAGCAATAATTGTACGAGAAAAGGGGTTCCCCGGAAAAAGTTAATATACCAAACAAAGGGAAAACGGACGGCAGGCGTGTTGGCCATCTTTCCCAATCCAATCACCAAACCCAAAATCACACCGATTGAGATACCGGCGATCGTTAAGCCCAACGTTAATAAGGTACCTTTTAAAAAGAATGGAAGATATTCTGCGATAATGTCATAGCGAATGTTCAATGGTTTTCACCTTTCTTTATTAACCAATTCCAATCGACTGATCTTTTCATTGTCTAACCGAAAAAAAGCGGCCATCCATCCGCTCATGGACAGCCGCATGTGATTATTCTTTCGCTGCTTTACGGAGAGCTTCAATATCCGGCTCGGCACCATCAAACCATTTTTTATAAATTTCGGCGTACTTGCCGTTCTCAAATAATGCATCAAGTGCTTTATCAAATTCAGGTTTTAATTCGCTGCCTTTTTTAAAGGCGATTCCGTAATGTTCAATGGCAAATGCCTTGTTATCGGTGATTGTCTGAATGTTGCTGTCAGGATATTTTTTCTGATATTCTTCGGCGACCGCTTTATCCGTTACGACGACGTCCACATTGTCACTGAGCAGGGCCTGGAACATGAGTGCGGCAGATTCATATTTGGAAATATCCGGAGAGTTCTCACCTACAACGGCTTCTGCGTTAAATTGTCCTGTCGTGCCATTTTGCACGCCAATTTTCTTGCCTTTTAAATCTTCTGCACTCTTAATATCAGTTCCTTCTTTAAAGGCAATCATACCGATCGATTCGAAGTACGGATCGGAGAAGTCATACGTTTTCAGGCGATCTTTTGTGATCGTGATGCCCGCCATGCCGATATCAATCTGTCCGCCCTGCAATCCTGCAAGCATGGCGTCCCACCCCGTATTTTCAATTTTGACTTCATATCCGGCTTCTTCGGCAACCGCGTTCAGCAAGTCCACATCAAACCCGGTTACCTTGCCTTTTTCCATAAATTCAAACGGAATAAAAGTTGCCTCTGTACCAACATTCAATACTTTTTTATCCTCTGATTTTGGCGCCTCTTTGGACTCACCCTGCTTGGCGTCCCCGCCACCGCCGCCGCAGGCTGCCAAAAGCAGGGCAGAGCCGGCCATGATGGCCATGAAAGATTTTTTAAAAGAATAATTCACTGTCGGTCCTCCTCTATATACTGTCATACCTTGATGAAAAATGCGAAAATGTTACCTTATAAAATAATAGCTTGTAATTGTTTTATAATCAATATATTCCTTGCATGGTTTTACAATTGCCACATTTTTATATGGCATACAATTTTAAGAATAGCTTTAGATGGACTATCGTTTTTTTTGTTCCCAAAATTTTCATGTTTAATAGCACAAAAAAGAGAAAAATTTGTTCAAAAATGTTAAAATAATGAGAAAGGAGGCGTTTTATAATGGAATTGTCTTACAAAAACATTCTTGTTGCAGTTGATGGATCAAAGCAGGCAGAATGGGCATTTAAAAAAGCGGTACAAATTGCAAAAAGAAACAATAACGCAAAGCTGAACCTTATCCATGTTGTCGATACCAGGTCGTATGGGGCTATTGAAGCCTATGACCCAACGATGGCGGAAAGGGCAAAAGCCTATGCTGAGGAGCTGCTCGACGGATACCGAAAAGAAGCCGAAGCCCAGGGCTTGACAAATGTTCATACGGTGATTGAACATGGGTCTCCGAAAGTCGTTATTTCAAAAGAAGCGGCTAAAGAATTAAATGCCGATCTGATTGTTTGCGGTGCTACAGGTCTTAACGCGGTTGAACGTTTCTTGATCGGAAGCGTGTCCGAAAACATCACACGCTCCGCAAAATGCGATGTCCTCGTCGTCAGGACGGAAGTTGACGAATAATTCTTACTTGGCTTATTTCCATGAAAAGAGCGTTATCCCGAAGGGGGAAACGCTCTTTTTATATTAGTTTTTTTGCCTGTTCCAGCTGTATTTTCACCTGGGAAAATCCTGTGCCGCCATAGGAATTTCTTCTTCTTACCGCTTCTGTCGGTGACAGTACGGCATAAACGTCATCGGAAATTTCACCGCAGGCTTCCTTGAATTCTTCCAAAGAGAGATCCAATAAATAGCAGTTTTTATTAATGCAATACAGCACAAGCTTACCGACGATTTCATGCGCTTCACGGAACGGGATTCCTTTTGCCGCCAGATAGTCTGCCAGCTCGGTTGCATTGGAAAAATCTTGGTTGACTGCCTCTTTCATGACGTCTTTGTTTACAGTCATCGTTTCAATCATTCCTGAAAAAATTTTCAACGAGCCGATCATCGTATGGACGGTATCAAACATGCCTTCTTTATCTTCCTGCATGTCTTTGTTGTATGTCAAAGGCAAACCCTTTAAAATCGTCAGCATGGAAATCAGATTTCCGAACACTCTTCCGCTTTTTCCCCGGATCAGCTCTGCCATATCGGGATTTTTCTTCTGCGGCATGATGCTGCTCCCCGTTGCATACGTATCATCAAGCTCAATAAAGCTGAACTCTTTGCTTGACCAAAGAATGATTTCCTCGGCCAGTCTTGTCAAATGTGTGATCGTCAAAGCGGAGTTGCTCAAAAATTCTACAATAAAATCGCGGTCGCTGACTGCATCCATACTATTTTCATATACGCCGGAAAAGCCGAGAAGTTCCGCAGAGAAATGGCGGTCGATCGGAAAAGTCGTTCCGGCCAATGCGCTGGCTCCCAATGGAGATATGTCGATTCTTTTCAAGCTCTCTTCGAAACGCTGTTTATCGCGCTCCAGCATCCAAAAATAAGCCAATAAATGATGGCCAAATGAAACAGGCTGCGCTCTTTGTAAATGCGTATAGCCCGGGAGAATGGTTTCCACGTTCTTTTCTGCCTGTTTTACGAGAGACGACTGCAATTCTTTTACATGCTCAATGATCATCTTGACCTGCTTTTTCAGATATAAATGCATATCGGTTGCCACCTGGTCGTTGCGGCTTCTTCCCGTATGAAGCTTGCCACCGGCGGGACCGATTTCTTCAATGAGCATTTTCTCCAGGTTTAAATGGATATCCTCTTCGGAAACGGAATATTCCAGTTCTCCAGCTTGTGCTCTTTCCTTCAGCTTTAACAGGCCGGCTTGAATCCGCTCACTTTCACCCTGTGTTAAAATACCTGTCTTGCCGAGCATTTTCACATGTGCGAGCGAGCCTTCAATATCTTCCAAAACCAATTGCTGATCAAAGGAGATGGAGGCCCCAAACTCCTCGATCCATTGCTCTGGCGTCTTGGAAAAGCGGCCTCCCCATAATTTTTTCATTGTTTCACTTTTTCCTTTTTATTTACTGAGCTGTGTACTTCGGTCGGCAACCCCCAGAGCTTAATGAAGCCGACAGATGCAGATTGGTCAAACTCGTCTTCTGCTGTATACGTAGCAAGTTTTTCATTGTAAAGCGAGTTCGGTGATTTTCTGCCTTCTACAATCGCATGGCCTTTGAACAGTTTTACACGTACAGTTCCGTTGACATACTGCTGTGTTTCTTTCAGGAATGCCTGCAGAGCCGGTGTAAGCGGAGAGAACCATAGGCCTTCATAAATGAGCTCTGTCAATTTCTTGCTGATGATTGGCTTGAAGTGGCCGATATCTTTTACAAGTGTCAAATCTTCCAACTCTTTGTGGGCTGTCAGCAAAGTCATGGCCCCCGGACATTCGTACACTTCGCGGGACTTGATGCCGACAAGTCTGTTTTCGACATGGTCAATTCTTCCGACGCCGTGTTTTCCGGCAACAGTATTCAAATAGAGGATTAAATCACTTAAATTATATTTTTCGCCGTCAATGGCAACAGGCACGCCTTTTTCAAATTCAATTTCAATTACTTCCGCCTGATCGGGTGTATCTTCGAGCTCCGCCGTCAATTCATACGCATTTTTAGGCGGCGCCGCCCATGGATCTTCCAAAATGCCGCACTCGTTGCTTCTCCCCCAAAGGTTTTGGTCAATGGAGAACGGGCTGTCCAAATCAATCGGAATGGGGACACCTTTCTCTTTCGCATATTCGATTTCTTCTTCACGCGACCAGCTCCAGTCGCGTACCGGCGCCAATACTTCGAGGTCTGGATTCAACGCTTTAATGGAAACTTCAAAACGCACCTGGTCGTTTCCTTTTCCCGTACAGCCGTGGGCGACTGCATCTGCATTTTCTTTTTCCGCCACTTCAACGAGCTTTTTCGCAATTAACGGTCTGGACAAAGCAGAAACGAGCGGGTATTTTTTTTCATACAAGGCATGCGCCTGAAGTGCAGGAAGCACAAATTCGTGGGCAAATTCTTCTTTTGTATCAATCATATAGCTTTTGACCGCACCCATTGTCAGAGCTTTTTCTTTAATAAAATGCAGGTCTTTCCCCTCGCCGACATCGAGGCAGCAAGCTATTACATCATATCCTTGATCAATGAACCATTTTACGGCAACAGAGGTGTCCAACCCCCCGGAATAAGCGAGAACAACTTTCTTTTTCACAACAAACCCTCCGCTTGAAAGTGTATAGTTATACAAAAATATTTATATTTAATCATTAACTATAAGAGATAATAACATATATTTTGCTATTGTACAATACTTATTCATCATTATGTATAAAAATAATAAAGGGACACACGAAAATGAAGTGGTCCCTTTCATTATTTTTGTATTTCCCTTATGACATGCCCCAATTCTGCCAAGATTAATTTTTCCATGGCCAGCTTGACGGCCCCGGTTGATCCGGGCATGATAAAAACCGCTTTATTCCGGTAGACGCCTGCCGCTGCCCTTGAAAGTATGGCGGCTGGGCCAATATCCTCCAAATAGCTGATCATCCGAAACAGTTCACCGAAGCCCACAATTTCTTTATCAAACAAGGGAACGAGCGTTTCAATGGTGACATCGCGTTTGGCAATTCCCGTACCGCCGTTAAGAATGACGGCATGTACTGCCGGTCGTTGGACAGCTTTATCGAATGCTGCCTGAATGGCCGCTCCGTCATCCCTGGCAATTTCATAATGCCCGATTGAATGACCGTGTTCCAATAAGAGCTCTTTTATTAATTTGCCGCTTTTGTCCGTTTCTTCCGTTCTTGTGTCGCTGATCGTGATGACGGCACAGTTGACTGATCGCGGTGCTTCTTTTTTATGTTCGTCAACGCTCATAGTTCTCCACCATTTTTTTGCAGTAAATGTTTATATTGGTAATATTTCAGAGCGAAATCCGTAATCTTTCTCGTCGCCCTGTAATTAATGCCTGCACCGATCACCATGGAAAGCAGCGGCTGCCCGGATATTTTTTTCTTTGCAAACATAACAATCAGCGCGATCTTTAACACTTGTTTCAACGGCTCATCAATCCACGACTGGTCCGTCACCCGTTCGGGAATATCATAGTAATATTCCTCTCCCTCTTTCTTCAAATCATTCATCAAATCTTCCCAGCCAAACATTTTGAGGCGGTCGGGCATTGTGGCCGTATGGTACACCTTCAGTGTTTCAAGCAGGCCTGCAGGCGACTGGACATCATAACCGAACGACATCGCCGTCAGTTGGATGGCCCGCAGGTTAATGACAAGCATGGCCAGAAAGTCACTGCTCACCCATACCGCTTTCCCCGATCCGGTCATCCCGCCCTGGATGAGGGAGTAAAGCCGGTGCCTTGCAGCCTGCTGTTCGGCCAAATATGTCAGCTTGTCCACGGAAAGTTTTCTCAAATCAGCCAACGTATAAATATCCCCGCTCATCGATCTGGCGGCGCTCAATATTCTTTCAGGCGCCTCGGACTGCAGTTGTGAGCCCCGAAGCAATGAGTTTAAATGAAAAAGCCATCCGTCCACTTTTTCAAAAAATTGGATTTGCAATGAATCAGGCAATAATGAAAAAGCTTGGTCAATCCATTTATCGTATGCGTTCTGAAAATCAGTCGATTCATATTCAAACAACGATTGGCGCCATTCTTGTAACTCTTCCCAAACAACTTCATCTCTTTTTGTCCAATCCATTGCAACCATCCCTTCATCTTGTTTATTTTTAAGTATAGAAAATCAGGCGTAAAAACACAAAAAATCCATTCAAGGAATCGCAAGGCGCATGACATCGCGCGCAATCATGAGTTCCTCATTCGTCGGTATGACCAGTACTTTTACCGGTGAATGCGGGTAGTTAAGAAAGGCCTCTTTACCGCGGATTTTATTTAAATCCGGATCCCAATACACGCCCATGAATTGAAGGCCGCTCAACACTTTCGCGCGGATGACCTCGCTGTTTTCCCCTATTCCGGCGGTAAAAATGATCGCATCCACTCCTGACATGCGGGCAGCATAAGAGCCGAGATATTTATGGATGCGGTTCGCAAATATATCCAATGCAAGTTCCGCACGGCGATTCCCTCTGCCCGCTTCCAATTCGATATCACGAAGGTCGCTTGAAAATCCTGAAAGACCGAGGAGGCCGGACTTTTTATTCAATATATCCAATATTTCGTCTGCAGATGCTCCCGTTTTTTCTATTAAATAGGGAATGAGAGCAGGATCGATATTACCTGATCTTGTCCCCATTGTCACCCCTGCAAGCGGAGTGAAGCCCATCGATGTGTCGATCGACTTCCCCTCTTTGATGGCGGCGATGCTCGCTCCGTTGCCAAGGTGGCAAGAGATCAGGCGGAGCTGTTCCAGGGGCCTCCCAAGAAGCTCGGCCGCACGCTGTGACACATATTTATGGGAAGTGCCATGAAAGCCATATTTTCGAATACCGTATTTTTGATAATACTCATATGGAAGACTATATAAGTAGGAGCTTTCAGGCATCGTTTGGTGGAATGCCGTATCAAAAACAGCCACCTGCGGAACAGACGGGAGGACTTTTTGAAATTTTTTTATTCCTGCAATATTCGCCGGGTTGTGCAATGGAGCGAGTTCTGTCAGTTTCTCCATTTTTTCTAGCGTTCCCGGTGTAACGAGCACCGAATCCAGAAAGACTTCCCCGCCGTGCACAACTCTGTGGCCAATCCCGTCCACTTCCTCCGGAGAATCAATTGCTCCGTTTGCCATCAAGCGGTCAAGCAGAAATTTTATGGCTGTTTCATGATTGGGAATATCTAATTTTTCCTTTTCCCTGACTCCCCCAATGGTCATCGCTGCCTGACCGTTTGGCAAACCAATTCTTTCCACTATTCCCTTGCCGATTACTTTTTCCTGCGGCATGTCGAAAAGCTGAAACTTGAGTGAAGAGCTGCCCGCATTGACAGCAATGACTTTAGCCAACGAATATCATCCTTTTGCGCTCTGTTTAATGATTTTCCTGAAACCATTTTTCCATTTTGATGAATATTTTGTCCAACGCTTCTTTATTGGACAGTTTAGGAAGGGCAGCCAACAGCACCTCTTTCGGAGGCTTGATCCCGGGCTTCTTTTTTTGAATGATGAAAATGCTTTTTGCCGCCTGACTGTTTGCGAACATGGAAAACGGCAATTGCAAGACCGCCTGAATGTATGCCGTTTCTTTTAAAAACTGATGCAGCCTTGGTGCTTCTTCTGTTTCAAACAAATCGTTTGGAATAAGGAAAAATAAATACCCGCCCGGCTTTGTATAGTTCAGCCCCTGTTCAATAAAAAGATGATGCGCATAAGAGTGCCCCTCATCTCTTTTTAGTTTGAATTCGGCAGCCCGTTCATCGTTTGGATAGTAGCCGACAGGCAGGTCGCAAACGACGGCATCAACCGGGTCGATCAACAAAGGACCGAGCCCGTCCTGATTGAAAAACTCGATCGGGTGCTGCAGCAAATTTGCCCCGGCATATGCCAGCCTGATCAGAATATCGTCTATTTCAACGGCATAAGCATGCATGGCAACGTCCGGATCTGTTCTGTTTAAAATCGTAGTCAGCAAGTTTCCTGTCCCAGCAGCGGGATCAAGCAAGCGAATCTCATTTTGCCCGTTCATAAATTTATGGAGCAAGTAGCTGATAAAATATCCGATCGTATCCGGTGTCATCTGGTGATTCTGCTGGACGTGTTTTTTCATGCCTTTTAAAATGGCAAATTGGTATGCCTTGCGGATTTCCTCATTGTTGTAGGAAGACAGCTGAACCTCAGAATATTTTTTCGCCAATCTTTTTTCGGTGAGCTCACTCAGTTTATTTTGCATGACATCATGATGAAATAGGTTATCCCCTGTTTCAGCAAGAGCTTCCAGGTAGGTGCAGTTTAACTCTTCTTGTAATATTTCGGCTGTTTCATTGATTACTTCAAACAGCTTTTCCATTGGAAATTTTTTCAAATGTTTTTACCTCCCGGCGAGAAACTACTCTTTTTATTTTATCTTTGCAGCGTCTTGTAAACAAGGAATTGGCGTTGCGTAACACATTTCTCCTTAACGGTCTTCATTATTCAAAAAAAAATCCCCTGTAAAAGGGGATTCAGCCATCGTTACCTTGCATTTTTTACAGCCTCAATGGCTGCTTCATAGTTCGGATGGTTCGTGACTTCGCTTACATATTCGGCATAGGTAATTTGATCATTGCTGTCAATGACGAAGACGCTGCGCGCAAGGAGCCTGAATTCCTTCATGACAACACCGTAGGCTTGTCCAAAAGAAAGGTCACGGTGGTCCGAGAAAATTTTGGCATCATCAAGGCCGTTCTCCTGGGCCCATCGTTTTTGGGCGAACGGCAAGTCTGCCGAAATTGTTAAAACCTGCGCGTTTTTCAGGGCTGTTTCTTCGTTGAACCGTTTTGTTTGTACGGCACATACTCCCGTATCCACGGACGGGACAACACTAATAACGCGCACTCCGCTGAAATCGCTTAATTTCACTTCTGACAAGTCTTGCGCCAAAACGGTAAATTCAGGTGCTTTATCCCCCGGCCTGACTTGATTTCCCTCAAGTGTAACCGGATTGCCGCCAAATGTTACTGCTGCCATCAACATTCCCCCTTATCGATTGTATCTCCTATCATGATGGATTTTTTTCTGAATAGCAAGAAAAAAATGTCAGAAACAGCTAAATATGATAATCCAATTTTTTATCCGTTTGTTCTCCTTCGGAAGACTGCTTGTTCTTGGACGACTGGCTGCTCTTCATAAGTAATTGGACTTTTTCAATGGCTGCGGGAGCCATGTCCATCATTTTTTCAAATAAATGTGTATTTTGTTCGAGGTGAAGCATGTTGACGCCGTGGGAATTAACGACCAAAAAGGCAATCGGCGTAATGGACACTCCCCCGCCGCTTCCACCCCCAAAGGGCAGGTCCGAAGATTCGTCATCAAAATCTCCTTCGGATTTGCTTCCCGGCGAAAATTCGCTTCCCCCCATGGCAAATCCGAATCCTACTTTGGATACCGTTAAAATTACCCCGCCATCAGGGGTTTCAACCGGATCGCCGATGATCGTGTTTACATCGATCATTTCTTTTAAATTCTCCATGGCCGTTGTCATTAAACCTTTGATTGGATGTTCCATCATCTGTCCTCCCGTCTTTTAATTTTTTCCGTTGTACATATATTTGCAACATCGTCCATATAGCTTTTCCTGTCCGAATGGATACCATACATGAGAGGTTCGTTTCCGCACAATTGGATTGAAAGCAAGGGTCGAGGGTCATTTGCGGTTCGCATTTCATGCAGGACAGATTTTTCAGCCAGGCCGCAGCCACTCCTTTCAGAATCCAAACAATGCCGCACAATGTTCCCGCGGATGCGGCATCGTCAAGGCCGACTCTGGAGTACCAAACAAAGCGGCGAATGCTAAACTTATTGAGCTGCTTCAACAAAAAAGGACGCATTTCTTTCATTCGTTCAAAACCGGATTGTTCAGGCAGGCGAAAAAATACTTCTGCTGCTGCTTCTTCGTTTTCCGTTCGTTTGATCAACAACTCCTTTATATCCACTTGCTTCTTGACCCGAATCAATCCATATAAAAAACGTATATGTATGGCTAAAATACATTCGGAGAGATTGGCCTTAAGCTGAATGGCCGTTTTTACATTAGACAGTAAGATGACAGGAACGAAAATCACTGCGATGATCGCCATGATAATGAAAACCGTACTCATAATCTACCTCCGGCACCAGTGTTTCCGAAAGAAAAAAAAATAAACCTGCCTAATCGAAGGCAGGTTTTATTCCGTTAGAACGTTCATGAATAACGGTTGTATCGGCAAACAAATCGTGCAGCGCCTGTTTCTTCGGCGTGAAAGCGGCAATGATGTACAGAATTTGAAAAGTGGCGGAAATATAACGCCCGATCCATTCGCGGAAAATGACCGTTCCCCAGCTGAGGCTATTGCCATTGAGCGGAACGACTTTCAATCCAAAGACCATTTTTCCGAGTGTCTGCCCAAAATATTTCGTCATTACCACAAAATACAAGTAAAATACTGCGGCTGTCGCCATGTTAATCGGGGTAAAAATGCCGCTTGCTTCGAGGGAAAGATCGAAAAGGCGAAACACCGGTTTGATGAGAATTCCGTTGATCCCCGCTATTACCAGCAAATCAAGCAAATAAGCCCAAAAACGCATCCAGAAGCCGCCATATTGCCAAGTTGCGCTGTAATCATGCTGCAGTTCATCCATTCATTGCCACCTCCATTAATGCGTATATAAGTACATCAGCCGGGGGGAGTTCGGCTTGTTTAAGACGTGAAGAAACTCGTTCACCCCTGATGACTTTCCGGATATTTTTTCGGCAGCCATGCTAAATAGCGAACCAAACCCAGTCGAAGCTGTCAATTTAATGACTTCAGCCCCCTGTAATTTATGGTCCTTTTTCAATGACTTGATGGCATCTTCATCATATCCAAATTCATCGATCAAATTCAGTTCCTTTGCCTGGTACCCATCATAGATGCGGCCATCGGCAATTTTCCGGACATCTTTTTCAGACATCCCCCTGCCTTCGGCAATCACCTTGACAAAACCGTTATAGGCGTTATTGACCATGCCTTGCAAAATTTCTTCTTCTTCTTTGGTCATCTCCCTGGAGGGGCTCATAATGTCTTTATACTTTCCGCTCTTGATCGTCTTATAATCGATCCCGATGTTGTCGGCAAACTTCGTGTAATTTAAACTTTGCATAATAACCCCGAGAGAGCCGGTCATCGTTTCCGGGCTTGCGAAGATTTTATCGGCCGATGCCGATATGTAATATCCTCCCGACGCTGCCATCGATCCCATCGAAACATAAACGGGTTTCTTCGTTTCTTTTTGAATTTCGACTATTTTGTCATGAATTTCAGCGGATTCTTTTGTTCCTCCACCCGGGCTGTTTACACGCAGGACAATCCCTTTAATACTGTTATCGTCCTTCACCTGATTCAATTGCTTCATAAAATCTCTGTGAAAATACCCTTCCGACAAAAAGGATGGCGTCTCTCCCGTATCCTGAATGACCCCGTCAACGTTTAGAACGGCAATCCGTTTTGTCGGATCTCCGGATTCCACAATCTCTTCTTCAAACGTCTCGCCGGCCAAAATATTGTCCTTAAACATTTTCGAAAAGTCACCAAATACAAATGCACTGGCCATGTTCACCATGATGGACACAAAAAATACTCCGGCCGCAATTCCAAGTGCAGCCCATCTTTTTCCAGTCATCTAATTTCCTCCTTCCGTTCTTACATACGTTAAAACCTTCCCCTGGGTTTCATTTTCATGGTAAACTAAAATCCCACAAACAACAATGTAACAAATAAACATGAAGAAAGTAAAAGGGAGAAAGGAGAGTCGTTACATGCCCCGGAAAAATATTTACTTTTTCTATAAATATACCTTTTATCAAAACGACAAAACAGCCAGTTCCAAAATAGACGTTCTTCATGAGACGGTAGAAAGGCATGGTTTCACCCCCGTTGAAAATGCGAAAGAAGCCAATATTATCGCAGCCATTGGGGGAGATGGGACTTTTCTGCAGGCAGTCCGAAAAACGGGCTTCCGACAGGACGTTCTTTATATCGGAATTGATGATGACCGTTTCCGCGGGCTTTATTGCGATTTTCAAATAGACGATCTGCACGGAATGATCGACGCCATGACGATGGAACAAATGGAGGTAAGAAAATATCCTGTCATCAAGGTCGAAATTGATAAAGAAGGTTCCTTTTTTTGCTTAAATGAATTTACAATCCGTTCGGCGATTATTAAAACGCTCGTCCTTGAAGTGTTTATCGACGGTTTTCATTTTGAAACTTTCCGGGGGGACGGGATGATCATTGCCACACCGACAGGGAGTACGGCTTATAACAAATCTGTAAGGGGAGCCGTCGTTGACCCGCTCCTGCCTTGTCTTCAAGTCAATGAATTGGCATCAATTAACAGCAACCGCTACCGGACGCTCGGCTCTCCTTTTATATTGGGCAAAGACAGGAAACTGACATTAAAAATGGCCCAAAGCGGCAATGATTATCCGACAATGGGCATGGATAACGAGGCTGTAAGCATTCAGCACGTGAAAGAAATTGAAGTTCAATTGAGTGACCGCCATATTAAAACCGTTAAACTAAACATACATGACCGGCGGGTCACAAACTTGGCATGAAAATGTTTCCAGCCAATAGTTCCCAGCACAAGCCTCC